>NZ_AUAG01000011.1:0-103232 GCF_000428605.1 Thioalkalivibrio sp. ALE19 | reverse complement strand
AGCAGGCGCCGCCACTTTTTTAGCGCATAGATCTGCAGGTGGGCCTCACCCAGCGCCTCCCGCGTCTCGCGCAGCTCCGACTCGTACTGCTCGCGCAGATCCTTCGGACGGGACTTGAAGCCGTTCTCCATGTTCTTCTGCGCCTCGTCCATCCAGCTCTCGACGTCGGACACCGCCAGATCATGCTGGCGCGCCACCTCCGCCACTGTGGTCTTGCCCTTGAAGATGTCCATCACCACGGCCGTCTTGCGCTTCGCCGTCCACCGCTTCACCGGTGCTTCTTCGCTCATCATGCCCTCCTGTTGGCCCCACAATAACCTGTGCAGCCGTCGAGGGGGTCACTTCACGCCTTCGCGCATCCGCGCCGGGGCCGCATGGCGACGCTGGGTACCGGACTGCTGCTGTTGCCGGTACTGGCCGTTCTGGTCCTCGAAAACCTGCGCACCGGCCCCTGGCGCCAGGATCTGGGGGGCTGGGCCGCGCCATTGGGAATCGGCTGGCAGATCGATGCCCTCGCCCTGACCCTGCTTGTTCTGACCACTATGGTCGCGCTGGCCGCGGCGATCTATCGCCTTGCCGAGCGCCGTCTGGTGCCGGACAGTCGCCAGAGACGTTATTTCTGGCCGTTGTGGCTGTTCCTGTGGGGCGGGCTCAATGCCTTGTTCCTGTCTGCCGATCTGTTCAATCTCTACGTGATCCTGGAGATGGTGGCCCTCGCCGCGGTGGCGCTGATCGCCGCCGCCGGCGGGCCGGCGCTGGCCGCGGCATGGCGCTACTTCCTCGCAACGCTGCTGGGTTCCACGCTGTATCTTCTGGGTGTCGCCCTGCTCTACGGCCAGTACGGCGCACTGGACATCGCCCTGCTGACCGGCCGGGCCGCGGAGGAACCCGTCACCCTGGCGGCCGCGGTGATGATCACTCTGGGTCTGTTGCTGAAGGGGGCGATCTTCCCGCTGCACTTCTGGCTGCCCCCGGCCCATGGCCGGGCCCATGCGGCGGTCAGTGCGGTGCTTTCCGCTGTGGTGGTGACCGCGGCGTTCTATCTGCTGGTGCGTCTGTGGTTCGGCCCGTTTGGCGGGATGCTTCCGGGGCTGCCGGCACAGCTGCTGGGCCTGCTGGGGGCGGCGGCGGTCATCTGGGGCGGTGTGCTGGCCATGCTCCAGCGCCACCTGAAGATGGTGATCGCGTATTCGACCGTCTCGCAGCTGGGCTTCGGCCTGCTGGTGTTCCCGCTGGCGGCCGCCGGGGCCCTGCCCGGCCAGGCCCATGCGGGCATGCTGATGCTGTTGCTGGCCCACGGCCTGGCCAAGGGCAGCCTGTTCCTGGCGGCGGGCTGCCTGGCGTGGCAATGGGGCAGCGACCATCTGCGCCGCATCGGCCCGCCGATGGCCGGTGGCAGCCTGCTGGCCTGGATCGCGATCGCGCTGGCGGCGGCGAGTCTGGTGGGCCTGCCACCCAGCGGAGGCTTCGTCGCCAAGTGGTGGCTGCTGGAGTCGGCGCTGGCCGCGCGCGCCTGGCCCTGGGCGGCGGTGATCGTGCTCGGGACGTTCATCACCGCCGGATACCTGTGGCGCATCCTGCGGGATCCGTTGCGGTTGGGAAGCGATGACGCGGCCGCGGCGCCCGCGCAGGGGCCACCGCTGCCCATTCCGCTCGCCATGCCCCGGGCCGCACTGCTGCTGGCCCTGGCGGCGATCGCAAGCGGCCTGTTCGCCACGGCGCTGCGCTCGGCCTTTGCGGCCGGGGGGCTGGCCGGATGAACGCCACGCAGCTCGCACTGCTGCTGGCCGTGCTGGCGCCATGGCTGGCCCTGACCGCGCTCGCGCTCCCCGCCCTGCGTCGCCGGGCCACCATCCTGCTGCCGCTGGCGGCCCTGCCGGCGCTCTTGCTGGCCCTGGCAGGCCCCGACCCCGATGCCGGGATCGTGCTGCCCGGGCTGCTGGATCAGGCCCGTCTGGCGCTGGATGGCACGGCCCGCGCCTTTCTGTTGCCCGGCGCCCTGTTGTGGCTGCTCGCCGGGGCGTACGCCCATCGACACCCGCTGACACACCCGCTGCGGTTTGCCGTGTTCTGGCTGCTGACCCTGGCCGGCTACCTGCTGCTGGTGCTGGCGGCGGATCTGCTCACCTTCTATGCCGGCTTCGCGCTGATGACCTTCGCGGCCTACGGTCTGGTCACCCACACCGGCGGCGTGACGGCCCTGCGGGCCGGACGGCTCTACCTCGGCCTGATGCTGATCGGCGAGGTCGCGCTGTTCACGGCGGTGGCCTGGACCACCATGCTCGCCGGTCCGGGGAATTCGCCGGATCTCGTCGGACTGGGTGCGGGCATGGAACCGGCCGCCGCCCTGCTGTTCGCGATCGGCTTCGGCCTGAAGCTGGGCGCGCCGGGGCTGCATGCCTGGCTGCCCCGGGCCCACGCGGTGGCGCCGGTGCCGGCCAGCGCGGTACTGAGCGGCGTGATGATCAAGGTCGGCGCCCTGGGGGCATGGCGACTGCTCGAAGGCGGTCTTGAGGTTCCCGGGCACGGCGCCCTGATCCTGACGGCGCTGGGCCTCACGGGCACCTTTTATGCCGTGGCCGCGGGTCTGCGCCAGTCCGAACCCAAGACCATCCTCGCCTGGTCCAGCGTCAGTCAGATGGGCCTGGTGGTCGCCCTGCTCGGCATGGGCGCGGCCGGGACGTCGCCGGGAGCGCCACCGGCGGCGGTCTGGGCGGGCCTGGCGGTGATGCTCGCTCATCACGGCCTGGCCAAGGGGGCGCTGTTCCTCGGGACCGGGCTGCTGGCGACGGCGGCGGATCGCTTCACCCGGAGGACGATACTGCTCGGTCTGGCGCTGGCCGGGGCCGCGCTCGCGGCCGCTCCGCTCTCCGGCGGAGCCCTGGCCAAAGCCGCCCTCACGTCCGGCATGCCCGGCTGGCTGGCGGGCCTGACCGGCACCGCCACCGCCCTGCTGATGCTGCATTTCCTGCGCCGCGCGGCCAGCCGCACCCCGGAGCCAGAACCGGAGCGGTCGACCGGCGGCAATGACCGCCACGGGGGCATGATGGGGTGCATGGTGCTCTGGTGGGCGACCCTAGCGGCCGGGCTTGTGCTGCCCTGGTGGGTGGCCGATGCTTCCCTGCGCGAATACGTCCTGACCACATCGGCCATCGGGAACGGTCTCTGGCCGCTTCTACTGGCCGGGGTACTGGCAGGCGGGGCATGGTGGCAGCGATCCCGATGGCCCGGGATCGGCCGGGTCGCGGCGCGGCCCCCCGAACCCGACCGAAGCGCCCCGCGCACCCTGCCCGGCATGGCCCGGCTGGCCCACTGGTGGACCCTGACGGAACGCCAGCTGCATCGCTGGCCGGTCATCGGGCGCGTGGCCACCACCATGATCCTGCTGCTGGCGCTCGCGCTGGCCTTTTCGGCGACTCCGGCGCTGTTCGCCTGCAAGCAGGCTCCTACAGACACTCTGTTCGCCGGCAGGGCTCCTGCAGATGCGGGAGCAGGTGTGGGAGCAGGTGTGGGAGCGGCCTTGGCCGCGAACGGACGGGTGCTTGTCCGGGGCGAACTCCCCGGAACCCTTGCGGCCGGATGCCCCGAGCGCTGCCGTCAGGCAGAATGCGCAAGACGGTTCCGGACGAAGGCAGGCGCATGAATGAGCAACAGTTGCGCGAGGCGGTGATCGACACGGCGCTGGAAACCAACCGGCGCGGCCTCAACCAGGGTACATCCGGTAACGTCAGTGTACGCTGCGGTCACGGCCTGCTGATCACCCCCTCCGGCGTGGCGTACGAGGACCTGACGCCGGAAGATCTGGTGTACATGGATGCCGACGGATACTGGCCGGCGCACCAGAAGCCTTCCAGCGAATGGCACTTCCACCGCGCGATCCTGCGGGAACGCGACGATGTTCATGCAGTGGTGCACGTGCATTCGGTCTACGCCAGCGTGGTCGCGATTCAGCAGCGCGACATCCCGCCGCTGCATTACATGATCGCAGCCGCCGGCGGCGACTCCATCCGCTGTGCCCCGTATGCCACCTTCGGGACCCCGGAACTCTCGCGACATGCGCTTGCCGCACTGGAGGACCGCTACGCCTGTCTGCTGGCGAACCACGGGATGATCGCCACCGGGCCGGACCTCGCACGCGCGCTGTGGCTCACCGAGGAGGTCGAACTGCTGGCGCAGCAGTACGTGCTGAGCCTGTCCATCGGCGGCCCCGCCCTGCTGGATGCCGCGGAGATGCAGCGCGTGCGGGAGGCCTTCAAGCAGTACGGCCCGCGGCGGGAGGCGGCCCCGAGCGGATCCGGACAGGAACCGGACGAACCCTGAGACGGCGTGACGCGCCCCGGGCTCGCCCGGTCTATTCTTTTGTTTTCACCCCTGCGAGCAGAGAGATTGCACCATGGCCAGCGGCACCCGTTTTTCGGTGGGCGAGATCGTCCATCACCTGAAGTATGATTACCGCGGCGTCATCGTGGATGTCGACCCGGTCTACAACGGCTCGGACGAATGGTATGAGACGGTCGCGAAGAGCCGGCCGCCCAAGGACCAGCCGTGGTACCACGTGCTGGTGGATGGCTACACCCACAGCACCTATGTGGCCGAGCGTCATCTGGAAAGCGACACCTCGGGCGAACAGATCGATCACCCGGACCTGGGCAAGTTCTTCGACCGTTTCATGAACGGGCGTTACAGTCGCGAAAACCAGACCCGGACACACTGAGGAAACCATGAGCCAGGACAACCGCCGCTCGCGCGTGGTCACCGAAGGGCCACGCCGCACACCCAATCGCGCCATGCTGCGCGCCGTCGGGTTCGGAGACGACGACTTCCAGCGTCCCATCGTCGGGATCGCCAACGCGCACAGTACGATTACCCCCTGCAACACGGGGATCGGCGCGCTTGCCGAACGCGCGGAACGGGCGGTGCGTCAGGCCGGCGGCATGCCCCAGACCTTCGGCACCATCACCATCTCCGACGGGATCTCCATGGGCACCCCGGGGATGAAATACTCGCTGGTCTCGCGCGAGGTGATCGCCGACGCGATCGAAACCGTGGTCAACGGGCAGAGCATGGACGGGGTGCTGGCCACCGGGGGATGTGACAAGAACATGCCCGGGGCGATGATCGCCCTCGCCCGCCTCAACGTGCCGGCCATCTTCGTCTATGGCGGCACCATCAAGCCCGGCCATTACAAGGGCCAGGAACTGACCATTGTCAGTGCCTTCGAGGCCGTGGGACAGCACGGCGCCGGTCGGCTGTCCGACGAGGACCTGCAGGGGGTGGAGCGCAACGCCTGTCCCGGCGCGGGTTCCTGCGGGGGCATGTACACCGCGAATACCATGTCCTCGGCCTTCGAGGCGCTGGGGATGAGCCTGCCGGGATCCTCGACCCAGGCCGCCGAGGATCCGGAAAAAGGCGAGTCCGCGGCGCGCTCCGGCGAGGTCCTGCTGGAGGCGATCCATGCCGATCGCAAGCCGCGCGATATCCTCACCCGGCCGGCCTTCGAGAATGCCCTCGCGGTGGTCATGGCCCTGGGCGGCTCCACCAACGCGGTGCTGCACCTGCTGGCGATCGCGCACGCCGCCGAGGTGCCCCTGGATCTGGACGATGTCGAACGGATTCGCCGTCGCACCCCGGTCCTGTGCGATCTCAAGCCCTCCGGGCGGTACGTGACCACCGCCTTCCATCAGGCCGGCGGCACCCCGCTGGTGATGCGCCTGCTGCTGGACGCCGGGCTTCTGCACGGGGAGTGCCTGACGATCACCGGCGAGACCCTGGCGGAAACCCTTCGCAATGCCCCCGCCGCCCCGCCGGCGGAGGCCGCAGACATGGTCCGCACCCCGGCCGACCCGCTCTATCCACAGGGCCACCTGGCGATCCTCAAGGGCAGTCTGGCCCCCGAGGGGGGCGTGGCCAAGGTGACCGGCCTCAAGCGACGCAGTATTCGCGGACCCGCCCGGGTCTTCGACTCCGAGGAGGCCTGCCTGGACGCGATTCTCGCCGGCTCGATCCGCGAAGGGGACGTGATCGTCATTCGTTATGAAGGGCCGCGCGGCGGACCCGGGATGCGCGAGATGCTGGCCCCCACCGCGGCGCTGATCGGTGCCGGTCTGGGAGATGCAGTAGGCCTGGTCACCGACGGACGGTTCTCCGGCGGCACCTACGGCATGGTCGTGGGTCATGTCGCGCCCGAGGCGGCCGCGGGTGGTCCCATCGCGCTGGTGCAGGAAGGCGACCCGATCGTGATCGACGCCGACCGGAACCAGCTGGATCTGGACATCGACCCCGAGGAACTGGAACGCCGCCGGTCGGCCTGGAAGGTCCCGGAGCCCCCGGTGGCCCGCGGAGTGCTTGCCAAATACGCGCGCACGGTGGGATCGGCCAGCCGCGGCGCCGTGACCGACGACTTCTGAGCCGGACCGGCGCACCCTCCGCATGACCCATCCTGATCCGCGCTCGCCGCGCTTCAGCATGATGCCTCCGGTGATCGGTTTCCTGCTGGTCACCAACGTCCTGCTGTTCCTGGCCATGCCCGCGCTGGGCAACTGGCTGATGGCCCATTTCGCCCTGTGGCCGATCGGCACCCCGTCCACCATCATGCAGGACGGCTCGATGATGCGCGTGCCGGATTTCCAGCTCTGGCAGCTGGTGACCTATGGCTTCCTGCATGGCGGGCCGCTGCACCTGTTCGTCAACATGTTCGTGGTATGGATGCTGGGCGTTCAGGTCGAGAATTCATGGGGTTCGCGCATGTTCGCGACCTATTTTCTGATCTGTGTGATCGGCGCCGGTCTGGTGCAGCTGGTGGTCACTGCAGGGGGCAACGGTGATGCCATCTACCCCACCGTGGGGGCCTCCGGCGGGGTGTTCGGGGTGCTGCTGGCATTCGGGATGATGTTCCCCAACCAGCGCCTGTTCCTGATCTTCCTGCCGATTCCGATCAAGGCCAAGTACTTCGTGATCGGTTACGGCATCCTCGAGCTCTATCTGGGGGTATCCGGGACCATGTCGGGGATCGCCCATTTCGCGCATCTGGGCGGCATGGTGGTGGGGCTGCTGATGATCCAGTACTGGCGCGGGCGGTTGCTGGTTCGGCCCCGGCATCGGCGGCTTTGGTGGTGAGCGCCGGGCCCGGACGCGTCAGCTGTCCGTCCGCGTGCGCAGGTATTCGCGGAAATCGTCCTTGAGTTCGGGGTGGTCGAGGGCGAACTCGACCGTGGCCTCGAGATAGCCCAGCTTGCTGCCGCAGTCGAAACGCCGCCCGGAGAACTCCCAGGCCGTCACGCGTTCCTCCTCGCGCAGGCGATCGATGGCATCGGTCAGCTGGATCTCGCCGCCGGCCCCGGGTTCCTGCCGTTCCAGCAGATCGAAGATCCGCGGCGTCAGCACATAGCGCCCGACCACGGCTACGTTCGACGGTGCAAAGGCCGGATCGGGCTTTTCCACGATGCCCTTCACGTCCCAGCTGCGGGGACCGGTGCGTTCCGGATCGATGATGCCGTACTGATGGGTGCGGTCTTCGGGCACCTCCTCCACGCCCAGCACGCTGCAGCCATGGCCGTTGTACTGCTCCACCATCTGCGCGGTGGCCCCGCCATCCACGGCCTCGATCAGGTCATCCGCCAGGATCACGGCGAACGGTTCTGCGCGCACCACGGGGCGCGCACAGGCGACCGCATGCCCCAGCCCCAGGGCTTCGGCCTGGCGCAGGTACACGCAAGTGACGCTGGATGGAACGATGTTGCGGATGCGTTCGAGGAGCTCGGTCTTGCCCCGCTCCTCCAGCTCGTTCTCCAGCTCGTAGGCCTTGTCGAAATGATCGGGGATGGCGCGCTTGTTGCGTCCGGTGACGAACACCAGGGTATCGATCCCCGCCGCGACGGCCTCTTCGGCGGCATACTGGATCAGCGGCTTGTCCACTACCGGGAGCATTTCCTTGGGGTTGGCCTTGGTCGCCGGCAGAAAGCGCGTCCCCATGCCGGCCACGGGAAAGACCGCGGTACGGATTCGTTTGCTCTTTTCGGTCATGTGCCCTCCGGGCCGCGGGGCATGGCCGCGCGATGGCGGTCATGCCCCGGCCGCTCTCCCTATTCCAGTTCAATCCGATCCAGATTCATTTCCACCGTCCGTTCGCCAATGCCGGACACCTCGGTCAGGGCCTGCTCGGATTCGAAATCCCCGTGTTCTTCCCGGTGTTCGAGGATGGCACGCGCCGTGACCTCACCGACATTGCTCAGGGTGACCAGCTCCTCCAGCGGTGCCGAATTGACGTTGACGGGCACCTGTTCGCCGGCAGTGACCGGCGAGCCGAGGCTCAGCCCCAGCGCCATGGCAGGCAGCAACACCCGGGCGGAACGGAACATGGATACAGTACGGATCATGGTGAACCTCCTTGTCTTTTCAATGGTGGCGAGCGCCGTCTCCCATGCGCTCACCATGGATCCTAGCCCGATCACTGCGTCGGGGAAACCCCCTGCATGCGTCCCGCGATCGTCCGCATCGCCGCGGCGGGATCCTGCGCACGGGTGATCGGCCGGCCCACCACAATGGCACTGGCGCCGGCCTCCAGCGCCCGTTCCGGCGTCATCACCCGTTTCTGGTCGTCGTCCCCGGCCGTTTCCAGGCGAATCCCGGGCGTCACCAGCCTGGGTGCCGCCCCCAGCTCCTCGCGCAGCATCGCCGCTTCGCGCGCGGAACATACCAGCCCGTCCAGCCCCGCCTGCTCCACCGCCAGGCGCCCCAGGCGCATGACCTGGCCATCCGGGGTGTCCTGCACGCCGGTCTCCTCCAGGGTCGCGCGGTCACTGGAGGTCAGCACCGTTACGGCCAGCAGGGCCGTCCGTTCATTGACCTCGCGGACCGCGTCACGGGCTGCCCGCATCATCGCCAGGCCGCCGGAAGCGTGCAGGTTCACCAGCCACACATCCATGCGGGCCGCCGCGCGACAGGCGGCCGCAACCGTGTTGGGGATGTCGTGAAACTTGAGGTCCAGGAACACCCGGAAGCCGAGCCCGTGCAGCCGTTCGACCAGATCCGGTCCGGCGACCACGAACAGCTCGAAACCCACCTTCAGCGCACACTGGTGGGGGTCCAGACTGCGGGCGAAGGCCAGCGCCTCGTCGCCGGAGGCGAAGTCCAGGGCGACGATCAGCCGCGGCTCCTGGAGGTTCGGGGTTTCCGTTACCGGGTCCATTCAGTGGCTCTCCTCGCGAATCAGCGCCGCTTCGGCGTCTTCAGTGTTCTGATCGATATCGAAATCCAGCCCGCGCAGGGTGTCCCAGCGCCGGCAGCTGGGGCATTGCCAGACATGGCCGCGGCCCTGGTACCCGCAGTTGGTGCATTGATACAGGTGCTGACTGCGCAGCTGGTCCGACAGAGCCTTCTCGAAGGCCGTAAATTCGCTTACGTAGCTCTGCACCGCGGGCAGTACCTTCATCCAGCGCACCGCCTCCAGCAGCCCCGAGGTGGGTACCGGGCGCTGGGCCAGGATGACCCCCAGCTCATGCAGCGCCCGGTCCATGCGTCCGGTCCGTCGATACAGCCGCATCAGCGCGATACGCGCCATGGTCACGCCGCGGGTCTCGGCGAGGTCGGTCAGTACTTGTTCCAGCGCCGCCAGACGATGCTCGCCCGGCAGGGCCTGATGCAGCTGCTCCAGCCGCGGGACCAGCAACGGTGCCAGCCGCGGCGTGCGGGCCACTGCATCACTGCCGTAATCGATGGCCTCGCGAATGCGTCCCTCGCGTTCGGCGATTTCCGATTTCAGCAGCAGGGCCCGCGACAGACCCGGTACCAGGGCTTCGGCCTGGCCTGCCCGCTCGGAGGCCTCGGCCAGGTCATTGCGTTCCAGCGCCTCGCTCGCCAGTTCGCAATGGTAATGCGCAACCCGCAGGGGTTCCTGTGGCGAGCCCTCGGCGCGCAGCCGGTTGCCGACCTCGATCGCCTTGTCCCACTCGCGCTGCGTCTCGTACACGTGCCGCAGGCCTTCCAGTGCCTCGGAGGCCTGGTTCGGCGAATTCATCAATTCGCGGAACACCCCCTCGGCCCGATCGAGCACCCCCGCCAGCAGGAAGTCCTGGCCCAGTTCGCACAGCGCCTGTGCCCGCTGGGCATCGGTCAGCGCCGGGCGCGCCACCAGGTTCTGGTGAATGCGGATCGCGCGGTCCACCTCGCCCCGCCGCCGGAACAGGCGCCCCAGGATCACATGGGTTTCAAAGGTTTCATGGTCGACCTCGACCATCTCGATGAAGGTCTGCAGGGCGTCGTCGGTACGATCGTCCAGCAGGTATCGTACGCCCTGGAGATAGCGGTCCAGCGCGGGATCGCGGGTTTCTTCCTCCTCGGGAACCCCTCGGCGCGCGGCCCACCAGCCACTGGCGGCGGCAACCGGCAACAGCAGCCAGAACCAGTCCTCAATCATTCCGGTTCAGTAGAAATCCCGCATCGGCGCGGTCCGCAGCTGTTCCACCTCGACCCGCAGCGCACGGTTCTCATCCCGTAGCCGGTCGATCTTGCGTTGCAGACGCCGCAGCCTGAGCCAGAAGATCAGTGCCGCAATCAGTACGCCCGCCAGGGCGCTCAGGCCCAGGAGTACGATCAAGGGGGCCTCGAGGGTGAGACCGGGGAGATGGAGGGTGGCGGCGCCCTCGTTGAACACCACCAGGATCCCGATGCCGGAGGAGATCAGGATCAGGGCCACGAATGCGACCCAGTGCCGCAGCCGGGACTTTCCGTGCTCGGCCATTCGTCGTATCCGCCTACTGGTCCTTTTGCGCGCCGGCATTGACGCGTTCCCGCAATTCCTTGCCGGGCTTGAAGTGAGGGACATATTTGCCGGGCAGGGCCACGCCCTCACCGGTCTTGGGATTCCGCCCCATGCGCGGGGGCCGGAAATGCAGCGCAAAGCTGCCGAATCCGCGAATTTCCACCCGCTCGCCACTGGCCAGTGCCTGACTCATCCGCTCCAGGAGGGCCTTGACGCTCAGTTCGACGTCGCGTGGCGGAAGGTGCGGTGATTTGCGGGCAAGATTGTCGATCAATTCCGATTTGGTCATCTGGCACTCGCAGCAAAGGGGGAGGAAAGACAAAAAAAGGCCCGCACCCGCGGTTGCGACGCGGATGCGGGCGGTGGAACAGGACTTAGTCGTTCTTGCCCATCTGTTCCTTCAGCAGGTCGCCCAGCGAGGTGGTGGCGCCGCCGCCCTGCCCGTATTCGGACACGGCTTCGGCCTCCTCGGCACGATCCTTCGCCTTGATGGACAGGCTGATCGCACGGGTCTTCTTGTCCACGCCCATGAACTTGGCCTCGACCTCGTCGCCCACGTTGAGCACCGTTCGCGCGTCTTCCACGCGGTCCTGGGAGATGTCGGCGGCGCGCAGGATCCCGTCGATCCCATCGGCCAGTTCGATCACGGCGGCCTTGGCGTCCACTTCCTTGACCGTACCCTTCACGATGCTGCCCTTGCTGTGTTCCGCCACGAAGTTGGCGAACGGGTCGCGGTCCAGCTGCTTCAGGCCCAGGGAGATGCGCTCGCGTTCCGGATCCACGGACAGGACCACGGCCTCGACCTCGTCACCCTTCTTGAAGTTGCGGATGGCCTCTTCGCCCGACTCGCTCCAGGAGAGATCCGACAGGTGGATCAGGCCGTCGATGCCGCCTTCCAGGCCAACGAACACGCCGAAATCGGTGATCGACTTGATCTGGCCACGGACCTTCTCGCCACGGTTGTGGTTGGCGGCGAAGTCGTCCCACGGGTTGGACTGGCACTGCTTCATGCCCAGCGAGATACGGCGGCGCTCTTCGTCCAGGTCCAGGATCATCACCTCGACCTCGTCGCCGATGGCCACGACCTTGCCCGGGTTCACGTTCTTGTTGGTCCAGTCCATTTCGGAAACGTGCACCAGGCCTTCCACGCCGTCTTCGATTTCGACGAAGCAGCCGTAGTCGGTGATGTTGGTGACCTTGCCGAAGATGCGGGTGCCGGTCGGGTAACGCCGGGTGATGTTCTCCCACGGATCCTCGCCCAGCTGCTTCAGGCCCAGCGAGACACGCATGCGCTCGCGGTCGAACTTGAGCACCTTGACTTCGACTTCCTGGCCGATTTCAACGACATCGGACGGATGCTTGACGCGCTTCCAGGCCATGTCGGTGATGTGGAGCAGGCCGTCGATGCCGCCCAGATCCAGGAACGCACCGTAGTCGGTGAGGTTCTTGACGATACCCTTGACCTGCGCACCTTCCTGCAGGTTCTTGAGCAGTTCCTCGCGCTCGGCGCTGTATTCCTGCTCGACCACGGCGCGACGCGACACGACCACGTTGTTGCGACGGCGATCCAGCTTGATGAGCTTGAACTCCAGCTCCTTGCCTTCCAGATACGCGGTATCGCGCACCGGACGGACATCCACGAGTGAACCCGGCAGGAATGCACGGATGTCGCCCAGTTCGACGGTGTAGCCGCCCTTGACCTTGCCGGAGATCTTGCCGGTGACGTATTCCTCGTCTTCCATCGCCCGTTCGAGGCGATCCCAGGCCTTGGCACGCTTGGCCTTCTCGCGAGACATGCGGGTCTCGCCGAAGCCGTCTTCCGGGGTTTCCAGGGCAACTTCCACGACATCGCCCACGGCGACTTCGAGTTCCCCTTCGTCGTTCATGAACTGCTCGGTGGGGATGACTCCCTCGGACTTCAGGCCCGCGTTCACCACGACGACTTCCGGGTTCACCTCAATGACGGTGGCACTGAGGATGGCACCCGGCTGCATCTGGGTGTAGGCCATGCTCTCTTCGAGCAGTTGCGCGAAACTTTCACTCATGGATTTAAAAACCTGTTAAATTAAATGCGGTTACAGAAACTTCCTGAAACCGGTTTCAAGTGTTGTCGATCCCGCTGCCCGGGGTTTCGTCGGCAGGGGGGCGGTCTTCCGGGAGTACGTCCCGCAGGCGCTCCAGGATGAGATCGACCACGGCGACGATGTCCAGATCCGTGGTATCCAGGACCCAGGCATCCTCGGCCGGCTTGAGCGGCGCCACGCTGCGTTCGCGGTCGCGACGGTCGCGTTCTTCCATCTCTTCCCGAAGTTCTTCAAGGCTAGCACTAAGTCCTTGTTCCAGCAACTGCAGTTGGCGACGCCGCGCACGTTCCTCGGCACTGGCATCGAGAAAGATCTTCAGATCCGCTTCGGGGAACACGATGGTCCCCATGTCGCGCCCGTCGGCGACCAGGCCCGGCGGCACCGCGAAATCGCGCTGGCGCTGCAGCAGTGCCTCGCGCACGGCGGGAATGGCTGCTGCACGCGAGGCGTCGTTGCCTGCCTGCTCGGTGCGCAGCTCCTCGTCCACGGGGTCGCCTTCCAGCAGGGTCGTGACCCGTGTGGCATCGCGATCGATTTCAAAGCGCACGTCCAGCGCCTGAGCCAGATCGGGGACGGCCGCCGCGTCGTCCGGCTCCACACCCTGCCGGCGTGCGGCCAGGCCCACCAGGCGGTACAGCGCGCCGCTGTCGAGCAGGTGCCAGCCCATGGCCGCCGCGATGCGCATGCAGACGGTACCCTTGCCTGCGCCGCCGGGACCGTCGATGGTCAGTACCGGGGTCATTGGGCCTCCAGATGCAGTCCGGTCTGCCGCGCCAGGTCGGCGAAGTCGGGGAACGACGTCGCGACGTTGCGGCAATCGTGAATGGTGACGGGCGTGTCGGCGCGGAGTGCGGCCATGGCGAAGGCCATGGCGATGCGGTGATCTCCGTGGCTCTGGATCTCGCCACCCTGAAAACCGTCGCCCCCCTGAATGCAGATGCCGTCCGGCCGAACCTCGCAGTCGACGCCGAGGGCCGCGAGGCCGTCGGCCATCACCTGGATGCGGTCGCTTTCCTTGACGCGCAATTCCTCGGCGCCGGTCAGCACGGTCTCGCCGTGGGCGCAGGCGGCGGCGATGAAGATGGCCGGGAATTCGTCGATGGCCAGCGGCACCTGATCCTCCGGGATCTCGATCCCGCGCAGCTCGTGCGACAGCACCTCGATGTCGGCCACCGGCTCGCCACTGACCTCGCGCAGATCCAGCAGACGAATATCGGCGCCCATGCGGCGGAGGATCTCGATCACGCCGGTCCGGGTCGGATTGACCCCGACGTGGCGCAGGATCACGTGGGAACCTGGCGCGATCGACGCCCCGACCATGAAAAAGGCGGCCGAAGAGATGTCCGCGGGTACGTCCACGTCGCCACCGCGCAGGTGCCCGCCGCCGGCCACACAGGCCGTGGCCCCGTCACGTTCCACTTCGACGCCGAAACCTTCCAGCATGCGTTCGGTGTGATCGCGGGTTGGCGCGGGTTCGGTCACGCAGGTGCGGCCCTCGGCCCACAGGCCGGCAAGGAGCAGTGCGGACTTGACCTGGGCGGAGGCGACCTCGAGGGCGTATTCCGTGCCCTGCAGCGGCTGTCCGCCCCGCACCCGCAACGGCGGGGTGCCGCCTTCGGCGGTGTCGATCTGCGCGCCCATGCGCGCCAGCGGCTCGGTGACCCGGCGCATGGGCCGACGCGACAGGGAGGTGTCGCCGGTGAGCTCGCTGTCGAACGCCTGCCCGGCGAGCACACCGCACAAAAGTCGCATGGCGGTACCCGAATTGCCCATGTCCAGCGGACCCTCGGGGGCACGCAGGCCGTGCATCCCGACCCCCTCGATGATGACCTCGCCCGGCCCTTCGCGGCGGATGGGGACACCCATCGCGCGAAATGCTTCCAGGGTGGCGAGGCAGTCTTCCCCTTCGAGGAAGCCGGTCACGTGGGTGGTGCCTTCGGCCAGCGCCCCCAGCATGATCGACCGATGCGAAATCGACTTGTCGCCGGCGACCCGCAGGGTCCCGCTGAGGACGCCGCCGGGTTGAACGGTCAGGGTATCCATCGGTTCAGGTATCCAGTTGAGCTCGGGCGGGATCACAGAAACGATCCCGCGTGGTCTTGGCGTGAGTGAATTCCTGCTCCAGGCGCTGCCCGTCGCCCTGCTCAATCGCCTGCCGCAGGGATTCGAGATCGGCCTGGTAACGTTCGATCACCTCCAGGATGGAGGGCCCGTTGGCAAGACAGATGTCGCGCCAGACGACCGGATCGCTGGAGGCAATGCGGGTGAAGTCGCGGAAACCGCCCGCCGCATAATGGAAGATCTCGTCGCGGTCGCTCATCTTCGACAGCGACGCCACCAGGGTAAAGGCCAGCACGTGCGGGAGGTGGCTGGTGGCTGCCAGCACGTGATCGTGATGCGCCGGCGTCATGAATTCGACCCGCGCGCCGGCGGTCTGCCACATCGCAGTCACGCGGTTGGTCGCCATTACGCTGGTGGCGTCGGCCGGCGTCAGGATCACCAGCCGTTCGCGGAACAGTTCGGGAAAGGCGGCCGCCACCCCGCTCTGCTCGGTGCCGGCGATCGGATGCCCGGGGACGAACTGCCGCGGAACCTCGCCGAACCCCCGCGCCAGGGCCTCCAGCACCGCCTGTTTGCTGCTGCCCACGTCGGTCAGCGGCGCATCCTCCGGCCAGACCCCGGCGAGCGATGCCGCCAGCCCTTCCATGGCCCCCAGCGGTACGGCCAGCACGCCCATGTCGGCCCCCCGGGCAGCATCGACCGGATCGGTGGTCCATTCGTCGATCACACCCAGGCGTTCGGCCTCGCGCAGATTGTCCGGATTGCGCGAACAGCCCACGACCGTCCCCACCTCCCCGGCCTCGCGCAGCGCCAGCGCCAGCGAACCGCCGAT
Source organism: Thioalkalivibrio sp. ALE19 (assembly GCF_000428605.1). Lineage (NCBI taxonomy): Bacteria > Pseudomonadati > Pseudomonadota > Gammaproteobacteria > Chromatiales > Ectothiorhodospiraceae > Thioalkalivibrio > Thioalkalivibrio sp. ALE19. The sequence continues at coordinate 87,496 of NZ_AUAG01000011.1, read as the reverse complement.
CAGGCCGACTCCGAAAATGACCAGCCGGTCGATCATGCAAGGGCCTCGCGCAGGGCGGCCAGGAATCGTTCGTTATCCTCCGCGGTCGAGACCGTGACGCGCAGATGCCGGGGCAGCCCGTAGTTTTCCACCGGCCGGGCAATGACCCCACGCCGTTGCAGGCGGTCATGCACCGCGTTGACGTCGGTGCCGGTGTCGAAGGTAATGAAATTGCCGACCGAAGGGATGACCCGCAGGCCCATGGCCCGGAGTTCACGATCCAGCTGCACCAGGCCTTCCTGGTTGACCGCCACCGAGTGCCGGATGTGGTCGCTGTCCTCGAGCGCGGCCAGACCGGCCGCCTGAGCGACCGCGTTCACGTTGAACGGCTGACGCACGCGGTTGAGCATGTCGGCCACCGGCGCCGAACTCACGGCATAGCCCAGGCGCAGCCCCGCCAGCCCCTGGATCTTGGAAAAGGTCCGGGTGACGACCACGTTGGGATAGCGATCCAGCCAGCGTGTGGCGTCCGGATAGCCGTCTTCTTCCACGTATTCGGCATACGCCTCGTCGATCACGACCACCGTCTGCGGCGGCATCGCCGCCACGAAGGCCTCCAGCGCCTGCGCATCCACCCAGGTACCGGTCGGGTTGTTCGGGTTCGCCACGAACACCACCGCGGTGTCGTCATCCACCCGGGCCCGCATCGCATCCAGATCGTGCCCGAACGGCTGGCGGGCATCGTCCGCCGACACGGCCGGGACCACGCGCGCCTCGGCCCCGGTGGCCTGCGTCACCAGCGGGTACACCGCGAAGGCGTGGGCGGAAAACACCGACGCCCGCCCCGGCGCCAGCCAGGTCCGCGCGATCAGCTCCAGCACTTCGTTGGAGCCGTTGCCCAGGGTGATCTGCGCCGGGTCCACCCCATGACGCGCGGCCAGCGCCGCCTTCAGCTCGAACGCATTGCCGTCGGGGTAGACATGAGCTTCGCCCAGCACGCCCCGGGCCGCCTCCACGGCGCGCGGCGACGGGCCCAGCGGGTTTTCGTTGGAGGCGAGCTTGACCGCCTCGCTGATGCCCAGCTCGCGTTCCAGCTCGGACACCGGCTTGCCCGGCTGATACGGCTGCAGTCCCTGCACGCCGGACACGGCCCGGGCGGCCGGACCCGGCCCGGGGGCTACGGATTCGGAAGGATTCGTTGCCATGGATGCCTCTCAGGTTGCGGCCCGGGGGTAGCTGCCCAGGATCTTCACCGTGTCGGCGGTCTCCCTCAGCTGTTCCAGGCACCCGGCGATTTCCGGGTCCTCCTGGTGTCCCAGCAGGTCGAGGAAGAACACGTAGGTCCACTGCGCACAGCGCGAGGGACGGGATTCGATGCGCGTGAGGCTGATGCCGGCCTCGGCGATCGGCTTCAGCAACGCATACAGCGAGCCCGGCCGGTTGGCCGTGCTCAGCATGATCGACGTACGGTCCGCGCCGCTGGGACGGGTGGTGGCCGTGCCGATGATCAGGAACCGGGTGGTGTTGTCGGCGCGGTCCTCCACGTGCTCCACCTGCACCGGAACCCCGTAGTGCTCCGCCGCCACGCGCGACGCAATCGCCGCCGCGGACCCATCCCCGGCCGCCAGTTCCGCCGCGCGGGCGTTGCTGGCCACCGCATGACGCTCGGCGTGTGGCAGCCAGGTATCCAGCCACTCACGGCACTGCGCCAGAGCCTGGGCATGGGCCAGTACCTGGCGGACCTCGCCGAGATCGGCACTCTGCGACAGCAGGTGATGGTGGATCGGCGTCACGACCTCGCCGCAGATCTGCAGCGACGAGTCCATGAAGCAGTCCACCGTATGCGTGACCACGCCCTCGGAACTGTTCTCGATCGGAACCACGCCGAACTGCGCCCGCCCGGTTTCCACCGCGCCGAACACGGCGTCGATGGACGCCAGCGGCGTGGTCGTGACCGCATGGCCGAAATGCTTGCGCGCGGCCAGGTGGGTGAAGGTCCCCTCCGGCCCCAGATAAGCCACCGTGAGTGGGTGTTCCAGGGCCAGACATTCGGACATGATCTCCCGGAACAGCCGGACGATCACGTCATCCGCCAGCGGCCCCGAATTTTCCTCCCGCACCCGACGCAGGATCTCGGCTTCGCGTTCCGGCCGGTAGAACACCGGCTCCTCGCCGTTGTCGCGCTTGACCCGCGCGACCGATTCCGCGCAGCGGGCCCGCTCGCTGAGCAGGGCCAGCAACTCGCCGTCGATCGCATCGATCCGCGCGCGCAGCGACGCGAGAGACTCCCCTTCGCTCACGACCTAGAGCACCCGCGCCCGCAGTACACCGTCGATGCCATATAGCGCATCCAGCGTGCTCGGACTGGGATGTCCGTCCACGTCCAGCATGGTGTAGGCGATGTCCCCGCGCGAGTCATTCATCAGATGCAGGATATTGATGTCGGATTCACCGATGACATGCGAGATCTGCGCCACACGGTCCGGCAGGTTGCGGTTGACCACTGCGATGCGCGCCTGCCCCTTGCGCTCCAGCACCAGGGTCGGCAGGTTCACCGAATTGACGACGTTGCCGTTCTCGAGATAGTCACGCAGCTGATCGGCGATCATCACCGCGCAGTTCTCTTCCGACTCGGTGGTCGACGCGCCCAGGTGCGGCAGCGTGATCACCCGCGGGTGATCCAGCAGGCCCGGCACCGGGAAGTCGGTCACGTAGGCATGCAGATGCCCCTCGTTCAGGGCCTCGCCCACCGCCTCGTCGTCCACGATCCCGTCACGGGCCATGTTCAGCACCATCGCACCGGGGTTCATCGAACGGATGCGCTCGGCATTGACCAGGTTCTGCGTGTTTTCGGTCAGGGGCACGTGCACCGTGACCGCGTCGGCGCCCTCCAGCGCCGCGTCCACCGACCGCGCGCGCTCGATGTCCGAGGCCATCTGCCAGGCGCTCTCCACGGTGATCTTGGGGTCGAAGCCCACGACCTCCATCCCCATGGACCGGGCGGCGTTCGCCACCTTGACCCCGATCGCCCCCAGGCCGAGCACGGCCAGCCGCCGCCCCGGCAGTTCGAAGCCGCTGAAGCGCTTCTTCCCGTGTTCGACCGCCTCGGTGAAGCTCGAGTCATCGGGATCCAGGGACTGCACGTAACCCGCCGCGGGGACCAGGTTGCGTGCCCCCAGCAGCAGCCCCGCGATCACCAGCTCCTTGACCGCGTTGGCGTTGGCCCCGGGGGCGTTGAAAACCGCAACCCCGCGCTCGGTGAGATCCTGCACCGGGATGTTGTTCACCCCGCTGCCGGCGCGCCCCACGGCCAGCACCGAATCCGGGATGGTCTCCCCGTGCAGGTCATGCGAACGCAGCATGATCGCATCCGGGTCTTCCAGACCGGAGGCGACTTCGTAGCTTTCGCGCGGGAAGCGTTCCAGCCCCCGCAGCGCAATGTTGTTGTAGGTCTTGACGCGGTACATCACGACCTCCTTTTCAGGCGTGGCGTTCCTCGAAATCCGCCATGAATTCGATCAGGGCGTCGACGGCCTCTTCCGGCACCGCGTTGTAGATGCTCGCGCGCATGCCGCCCACCGAGCGGTGGCCCTTCAGCGAGGACAGACCGGCCGCATCGGCCTCCTTCAGGAACGGACCATCCAGGCTGTCATCCGCGAGGATGAACGGGACGTTCATCCTCGAACGCGCACTCGGTTCCACCGGGTTGCGATAGAATGCCGAGTTGTCGATGAAACGATAGAGCTTCTCTGCCTTGCGCTGGTTGATCTCGGCCATCTTCTCCAGACCGCCCTGCTCCAGCAGCCATTCGAAGACCAGGCCGGCGAAGTACCAGCCGAAGGTCGGCGGGGTGTTGTACATCGAGTCGTTGTCGGCCTGCAGCTTCCAGTCCAGCACCGCCGGCACCGCGCTCTTCTCGCGTTCCAGCAGGTCCTTGCGCACGATCACCACGGTCACCCCGGCCGGACCGATGTTCTTCTGGGCGCCGGCGTAGATCACGCCGAACTTCGAGACATCGATCGGACGCGACAGGATGGTGGAGGACATGTCCGCGACCAGCGGCTTGTCACCCACATCGGGGACCTCGTGGAATTCCACGCCGCCGATGGTCTCGTTCGGCGTGTAGTGCACGTAGGCGGCGTTCGGATCGAGTTTCCAGGTCGAACGCTCGGGGATGGACGCATAGCCCTCGGCCTGGGAACTGGCAACGATGTTCACCGGGCCGACCTTCTGCGCTTCCTTGATGGCCTTTCCGGACCAGGCCCCGGTGTCGATGTAGTCCATCGGCTGGCCACCCGGCTGCAGGTTCATCGGGATCGCGGAAAACTGACCGGTCGCCCCGCCCTGCAGGAACAGCACCGCGTAGTCGTCGGGGATGCCCATCAGCTTGCGCAGATCGGCTTCCGCCTTTTCAGCGACTTCCATGAAGGGTTTGCCGCGATGACTCATCTCCATCACGGACATCCCGGCACCGTGGAAGTCCAGCATCTCGTCGCGTGCCCGTTCCAGCACCGCCTGCGGCAGGGCCGCGGGGCCGGCGCTGAAGTTCCAGATTCGGCTCATTCTTCATCTCCCTTTTCGCTGGGTTCGCGGCCGCCCTGCGGCTCGTCCTCGTGCGTTTCCGGGGCGGCCGACTGTTGATTCTCCGCGTCGGCTTCCGCGTCAGTATCGTCTTCGTCGCCGGCGAAGCGCGCCACCCGTGCCAGTTCCACCAGCTGTTCGCCGGAATCCAGACGGATCAGGCGTACGCCCTGGGTGTTGCGGCCGATCAGCGGAATCTCTTCCACCGGCATGCGCACCAGCGTTCCGCCATTGGTGATCAGCATCGCCTCGTCGTCTTCCTGCACCCGGGCGGCTCCCACCAGGGCGCCGTTGCGCCCTTCGGTCTGGATCGCGATCACGCCCTGGCCGCCGCGCCGGTGGACCGGGAACTCGTCGAAGCGGGTGCGCTTCCCGTAGCCGTTCTCGGTGGCAAACAGCGCCGCTCCTTCGTCCACGTTCAGCAGCGCGATCACCCGCTGGTCGTCGTCCATGCGCACGCCACGCACCCCGCAGGCCGTGCGACCCATGGCGCGCACGTCGGTCTCGGAGAAGCGCACCGCCTTGCCCGCGGTGGTCACCAGCATCACGTCCTGGCTGCCGTCGGTCAGCGATACGTCCACCAGATGGTCGCCCTCGCGCAGATCCACGGCGATGATGCCGCTGGCGCGCCGTCGCGAGAAGTCCGTCAGCGGGGTCTTCTTGACCGTGCCCTGGGCGGTGACCATGAACACGTAATGATCCGGATCGTAGCTCCGCACCGGGAGGATCGCATTGATGCGTTCGTCGGATTCGAGAGGCAACAGATTGACGATGGGCTTGCCCCTGGATGCGCGCGAGCCCTGTGGCAGCTCGTAGACCTTCAGCCAGTACACCCGGCCGCGGCTGGAGAAACACAGCACCGTATCGTGGGTGTTGGCCACCAGCAGGCGGTCGATGAAGTCCTCTTCCTTGAAGCTGGCCGCCGCCTTGCCGCGGCCGCCGCGGCGCTGCGCGCGGTAGTCCGCCACCGGCTGGTACTTCACGTAACCGGCGTGCGACAGCGTGACGACCACGTCCTCCTCGCCGATCAGATCCTCCAGCGTCAGGTTGGCCTGCTGCTCGCGGATCTCGCTCATGCGGTCGTCGCCGAAGCGCTCGGCCACGCCCAGCAGCTCGCCCCGGATCTCCTGCTGCAGGCGTTCGGGCGAGCCGAGAATGTCCAGCAGGTCCTCGATGGTATCCAGCAGCTGGCGATATTCGTCGACGATCTTGTCCTGTTCCAGACCGGTCAGGCGGTGCAGGCGCAGGTCGAGGATCGCCTGGGCCTGGGTCTCGGACAGGCGGTAGCCGTCCTCGCCCATGCCGAATTCGGCTTGCAGGTCTTCCGGGCGCGAGGCCGCGGCCCCGGCGCGGTCGAGCATCCCTTCCACCATGCCCGGCGGCCAGCTGCGCGTCAGCAGGCCGGCTTTCGCTTCGGCCGGATTGGGCGCGTTGCGGATCAGTTCGATCACCGGGTCGATGTTGGCCAGCGCGATCGCCAGCCCTTCCAGTACATGGGCCCGCTCGCGTGCCTTGCGCAGATCAAAGATGGTCCGGCGGGTCACTACCTCGCGGCGGTGGCGCAGGAACGCCTCGAGGATCTGGCGCAGGTCCAGGACCTTCGGCTGGCCGTCGACCAGCGCCACCAGGTTGATGCCGAACACGTTCTGCATCTGGGTGTGCATGTACAGGTGGTTGAGCACCACCTCGCTCATCTCGCCGCGCTTGAGCTCGATGACCAGGCGCATGCCGTCCTTGTCGGACTCGTCGCGCAGTTCGGAGATGCCCTCGATGCGCTTTTCCTTGACCAGCTCGGCGATCTTCTCGGTCAGGCGCGCCTTGTTCACCTGGTACGGCAGCTCGGTGACCACGATGGCCTCGCGCTGCCCGCCTTCCAGCGGCTCCACGTGCGAACGCGCACGGATCACCGCCCGACCGCGCCCGGTGCGGTAGGCCTCGCGGATCCCCTCGACGCCGTTGATGATCCCGGCGGTGGGGAAATCCGGACCCGGCAGGTACTGCATCAGGCCGTCGACATCGATCTCGGGGTGGTCGATCAGCGCCACGCAGGCATGGATGACCTCGCGCAGGTTGTGCGGCGGGATGTTGGTCGCCATGCCCACGGCGATCCCGGAGGAGCCGTTCACCAGCAGGTTGGGGAACTTCGCGGGCAGGACCGAGGGTTCCTGTTCGGAACCGTCGTAGTTGTCGACGAAATCGACCGTTTCCTTGTCGATGTCGGCCAGCAGTTCCGTGGCGATGCGTGCCATCCGCACTTCGGTATAGCGCATCGCGGCCGGCGAATCACCGTCGATCGAGCCGAAGTTGCCCTGCCCGTCGGCCAGCATGTAGCGCATCGAGAACGACTGCGCCATGCGGACGATGGCGTCGTAGACGGCCGAGTCGCCGTGCGGGTGGTATTTACCGATCACGTCACCGACCACGCGGGCCGATTTCTTGTACGGCTTGTTCCAGTCGTTGCCCAGTTCGCGCATGGCGTAGAGCACACGACGATGGACGGGCTTGAGGCCGTCGCGCACATCGGGGAGCGCGCGTCCCACGATCACGCTCATCGCGTAATCGAGGTAGGACTGCTGCATCTCGTCTTCGAGATTGACCGGGAAGATTTCCTTGGCGAATTCAGCCATTGATGGGTCACGCCGTCCGTTAGAACAAGCCCGCGATCATACCATATTCCCCCGCCGGAGGCGCCCTGCCGGGGCGGTCAGGTTCCCTCGTGAACGCCTCGCGGTTCGGGGGTATCTCCGGGGTCCGGCCGCCATGCCGCCAGGCGTTCGGCGTCGGGGTTCTCGACCACTCCCCGCTCGGTCACGATGGCGTCGATCAGCCCGGCGGGAGTGACATCGAATGCCGGGTTGTAGGCGGCGGCCCCGGCGGCTGCCAGGGGCTGGCCCGCGAGCGTCAGTACTTCACCGGCATCGCGCTGTTCGATCGGGATGGCATCGCCGGCGGGGGTTGCATAATCGATGGTGGCGACCGGAGCGGCGACCATGAAACGCACGCCGTGCGCTCGCGCCAGCAATGCCAGCCCGTACGTACCGATCTTGTTGGCGGTGTCGCCATTGGCCGCAATGCGATCCGCGCCCACCACCACGCAGCCGACCTCGCCGCTCTGCAGCAGCCGCGCCGCGGCGCCTTCGCACAGCAGGGTCACCGGAATCCCGTCATGCACCAGCTCCCAGGCCGTAAGCCGGCTGCCCTGCATCCAGGGACGGGTCTCGTCGGCGTAGACCCCGGTGATGCGCCCCTGGTCCCAGGCGGCGCGAATCACTCCCAGCGCGGTCCCGTAGCCCCCGGTCGCCAGGGAGCCGGTGTTGCAATGGGTCAGCACGGCGCGGCCCGGTTCGATCAGCGCGGCGCCATGGGCGCCGAGCTCGCGATTGCCGGCGATGTCGGCTTCCAGCATCGCCATGGCTTCCTCGCGCGTCGCGGTCAGCGCGGCCCGGGCGCTTCCGGCGGCCGCGACCACCGCCTGCATCCGGTCCAGCGCCCAGAACAGGTTCACGGCGGTGGGTCGTGCCCCCCGCAGGGTCGCGATGTCGGCGCCCACGCGCTCGCGCCAGTCCGAGGCCTGCAGCGCCCGATGACAGGCCAGCACCACCCCGAACGCCGCGGTGATGCCGATCGCCGGTGCCCCGCGCACCACCATCTCGCGGATCGCGTCCGCCACCGCCGGGGCATCATCCAGAGCCAGGAAGGTTTCCTCCGCGGGCAGACGGCGCTGATCCAGCAGCCAAAGACGGTCGTCGGCAAAGCGGACGGGGCGAATCGTATCGGAAGCAAAATCATTCATCCGCCCAGTCTAGGGAAACTCTGATCAATGTACACACTCGCGCTCGAGTCGCTTTTGCGTGCGAACAAGGCGCGGTGACCGCCGTGCAGTCATTCTGCACAAGGGAGCCGCAACGCCGTGCGCGCTCAAAAGCGGCCGAGCCCCTTCGGGGTTGGCACCCCGGGTTCCCCGATCCTGCGTTGCGGCACTTGCCGGTAGAACCACTACCGGCTGCGCGCCACGCCTTGTCTCGGAAAACCCGGGGTGCCAACGCGAGCGTGTACATTGATCAGGGTTTCCCTGGCTTGGAGTGACATGGCTTGCCTCGGTCATTCAGGGGTGCGGGCGTTGCCAGAACCGGCGACGTTCGTTCCGCCAGCCCGCGCCCGCCTCCCAGGCGGTTCCGGCCCGCAGGCGCAGGGCCCCGTCCGTGGCCGTGGCACGCAGGTCGACGGGGCCCGGCCTGTCGGGACCGTCGGGCATCGTGCCCGCTACCCAGCGGGTGGGTGCCCGCACCCCGGCCAGCCCCTCCCCGTTGTCGATGGCCATCGCGGGTTCGGCGGTCACCAGCAGGCGTGCCTGCAGGTCCTGGTCGGGCGTTTCGTGGCCCAGCACCGCCGCACCGAGTCCGCGCAGCCCGCCGGTCAGCAGCAATGCGCCACCGGCGCTCTCGATCCGCAGCACGCAACTGGCGGCGCGCGAGGCATCCCAGCCGCGTGGTGGATGCAGGACGCGAAACACTACCCCGTCCCGTTGCCACTGCTGCCCGGCCCGGCAGGCCCGATAGACCGGACCGGACTCGCGGATCCGTCGGGGGTGTCGCTCGTCACGGTGCAGCACCCGCTCGACCTCCACGGCCGCGGTCATGGCCTGCAGTGCGGCGGCGCGCGACCCGCTGTCGTCAAGCAGCCCGTCGGCCACGATGACCCGGTCGATCCGGTTTCGCTGGCGTGCCCGCAGGGCAGGCAGCAAGGCCGATTCCACGTCGCGGGCACGTCCCGGGCCGTAGACCACCACGTGGTTGCGGGTCTCCAGCAACACCACTGCCTCGCGCCCGGTATCCAGCAGTTCCGCCCGCAGCTCGCCGTGGGACAGGTCCGGGCGCAGGGGCAAGCCCAGGGGCAGGGCCGCCAGCAGCACCCAGGGGGCCATCCGGCGACGTCCGGGCAGGAGCAGAAGAATTACCGCCAGGCCGGCGAGCAGGGCCGCCGCCAGCGGAACGCCCCGTTCGGCCACCGCGGCCGGCAGGTCGGCCAGGGCCTGCAGCAGCGTGACCAGCAGCCCCAGCACCGCATCGCCGAGCCACAACGGCGGGCCGCCCAGGGGCGGCCACAGCATGGCCAGTCCGGCCCCTGTCAGCAGTGCCGGGAGCACCACAAAGGAGATCAACGGGACGGCCACGATGTTGGCCAGCGGCGCGATCCACGATCCCAGCTGGAACCATGCCAGCGCCAGCGGCAGCATGGCGAGCGCCAGCAGCACCTGGATCGCCATGGCTTCGCGCAGCCCGGGGCGAGCGCGGCGCCCCTGAAGCAGGCCGAGGATCACCGCCACGGCACCAAACGAGAACCAGAAGCCCGGCGCCAGTACGCCGGGCGGGTCACGGATCAGGATGATGAGCGCTGCCAGCACCAGCGCCCGCCACGGGGCTCCGCCCCGCCCCAGCAGCAACGCAGCCAGCACCGCCAGCAGCATCAGCAGAGCGCGCTGGGTGGGGATGCTGAAACCCGCCAGCGCCGCATATCCCAGCGCGGCCAGGGCCGCCGCGGCGGCCGCCAGCACGCGGCGGGGCCAGCGTTCCCGTACGGCGGCTACATGACGCCAGAGCAACGTGGCCAGCAGGGCCGCGAACCCCGCCACAAGGCCCACGTGCAACCCCGAGATCGCCATCAGGTGATTGGTGCCGGTCTGCAGGAAGGCAGTCCATTCGGCATCCGTCATGCCGCTGCGCTCGCCGATCACCAGCGCCTGCACCAGTCCCGGGTGGCGCAGTTCCGGAGCGGCGGCCTGCAGGCGGTCCCGGAGCGTGGCGCGCTGCCGGTGCAGGGCTCCGCGCAGGGCCCCCGGGGCCGTGCCATCGACCGCATGACGCAGGTCAGCGGCCGAGACGTTCAGGCGACCATGGAGGCCCGCGCGATAGAACCACGCCTCACGGTCGAAGCCGGCACGATTGGCACGGCCCTGCGGTGGATACAGGCGCCCCTTCAGGCGCAGCAGGTCCCCGGCACCGACATCCGCCCGCGGGGGATAGACCGAGACCTCCAGCCGGCGCGGTGGGTCGCCGTGCGTCGCCAGATGGAATCGCGAGCTGCGTTCGCCGTGGCGCGGCAGGTCCACGACCCGGCCACTCAGCGTGGACTCCGGTTCGACCTGCGTCACCACCCGGTCCAGCCAGGTCGTGGCATGAACGGTCCCCAGCAGCAGCCCCGCGAGGGTCCCCGCCAGGATCGCGGGCAGTGCCGCCGGATGGCGCGTTACCATGGAGGCGACGAAAGTGGTGGCGAGCGCCGCGAAGATCCACGGTGGCGGCAGGGCCGGCAGCTGGTGCACCAGCCACAGAGCGGCCACAAAACCCGCTGCGAAGGGAATCATGCCTGCCCCGGCATTGTCCGCGGGGCATCCACGGGGTAGGGTCCGCCTGCCCGAGGCGGTGACGCGCAAGGCCGGCAGGAGTCGAACCCGAGACCATGGCCCGACACATCATCAAGAAGCTGTTCCCCGGCATGGACCGCCTGCGGGGACACCGTGCGCTGGCCCCGCTGGGGCCCCGCCTGCGCTCGCCGGATCTGTGGCATCTCAACCGCCGCTCCGTGGCCGGTGCTTTTGCCGTGGGGCTGTTCGTGGCCTTCCTGCCACTCCCGATGCAGATGCTGATCGCGGGTGCGATCGCCATTCTGGCCCGGGTCAACCTGCCCATCTCGGTCATCCTGGTGTGGATTTCCAACCCGGTGACCATGCCCCCCATGTTGTATACGGCCTATACCGTGGGCCGCAAGCTCCTGGGCGAAGAACGGCGCGAATTCAGCACCGAGATCACCTGGGAATGGTTCGCCACCGAGATGCTGACGGTATGGAAGCCGTTGATGACCGGGTCACTGGTACTGGGCGTGGCGGCAGGCCTGGCCGGCTATCTGCTGGTGCGGGGTCTGTGGCGCCTGAACGTGATCCAGCGCGTGCGCCATCGGCGCTACCTCGCACGCCAGCGGCGCGAGCGCGAGGCCGAGCTGCGCGAGGTCTTCTCCCGCACCCCGGTCGATCCGGAAGCGCCGCGGGAATCACGTGAGACGAAGGCCGTCGAACGGCAAGCGGACTCGCAGGCTTCCGGCACGCGTTCCGGCGACGACGACCGTTCGCGCCCGCATTGATCGGTGTTTCCCTCAGTCGCCGTTACCCTGCAGGTGGCCCTTGACCAGGTGAACCGAACGGTCCATCTGCGCGGCCAGCGTGGTGTCGTGGGTGACCAGGGCCAGCGCCGTGCCCGTGGCGCGGTTCATCTCCCGCAGCAGAGCGAAGACGTGCTGTGCCCGTTCCTGGTCGAGATTGCCGGTGGGCTCGTCCGCGAGGATCGCCGAGGGGCGTGTCACCAGCGCCCGGGCAATGGCGACGCGCTGCCGCTCGCCACCGGAAAGCTCCGCGGGCTTGTGCTCCGCACGATCACCCAGATCCACCTGCTCCAGCCAGTGCAGCGCCTCGCGCCGAGCCTGTGGCCCCGAAATCCGGCGGATCAGCAGCGGCATGGCGACATTTTCGGCCGCCGTCAGCTCGGGCAGGAGATGGTGGAACTGGTACACAAAGCCCAGATGCCGGTTGCGCAGGCGCCCGCGCCGGGCCTCGCTCATCCCGGACCAGGGCGTGCCCAGCAGCCGGACTTCGCCGGCGGTCGGACGGTCCAGGCCGCCGAGCAGATGCAGGAGCGTGCTCTTGCCGCTGCCGGAGGCGCCGATGATCGCGACCAGCGCGCCGGGCTCCAGGGTGAAATCCACCCCGCCGAGCACGGTCACGTCCAGCTTGCCGTCGCGAAAGCGGCGTTCCAGACCCCGCGCCTCCAGCACCGTTGCATGCACGTCGTGATCAGTCATGGCGCAGCGCCTCCGCCGGCTGAGTCCGTGCCGCGCGCCAGGCCGGGAACAGGGTCGCCAGCACGGTCAGCAGGAACGCCACCCCGCCCACGCGCAGCACATCCGCCGGATCCAGTTCCGATGGCAAATCGCTGATGTAATAGACATCGGCGGACAGGAATTCGACCCCGGTCACCTGTTCGATGAACGGCACCACCACGTCGATGTTGAGCGCCAGCGCAACACCCGCCGCCGTCCCCAGAAGGATCCCGAACAGACCGATCACCATCCCCTGGACCACGAATACCGCCATGATGCCGGAGGGCGGCATCCCGAGGGTGCGCAGGATCGCGATATCGCCCTGTTTGTCGGTGACCAGCATGATCAACGTGGACACGATGTTGAAGGCCGCCACGGCGACGATCAGCGACAGGATGATGAACATCACCATCTTCTCGATCTGGATCGCCCGGAACAGATTCGCATGCTGCCGGGTCCAGTCGGAGATGAAATAGGCGCCGTTGAGTTCGCGCGTCAGGTCCTGAGCGATCCGGCCCGCCTGCATCATGTCGTCCACGCGCAGGCGCAGCCCGGAGACGTCCTCGCCGGTGCGGAACACCGCGCGGGCGTCGTCCAGATGGATGAAGGCCGTACCCCGGTCGTATTCATACATGCCGACCTCGAACAGCCCGACCACCTCGAAGCGCCGCATGCGCGGCATCACCCCGGCGGGAGACACGCTCGCCTGCGGGGCCATCAGGATCAGCGATTCACCCACCCGCACCTGCAGTTCCGCGGCCAGCTCGCGGCCCAGAATGATGCGGTAGGCGCCGCCTTCGAGCTGTTCCAGCGCACCCTCCTCCATGTGCTCGCCAATCGGCGCCACTTCCAGCTCCAGTGCCGGATCCACTCCCCGGATCATGCCGCCGGAAATCCGGTTGCGTGCACTCAGCATGGCCTCGCGCTGGACGTAGGGGGCCGCGGCCAGCACGCGTTCGTCGGCGGCGAGCACGCGCTCCTTCACGCTTTCCCAGTCCGCCAGGGCCCGTCGGCTCTCCTCCAGCGTGGCGTGCGACGCCATGCCGAGGATCCGCTCGCGCAGCTCCTTCTCGAAGCCGTTCATCACCGACAGCACCGTGATCAGCGCCATCACGCCCAGGATCAGGCCAAGGATCGAGACCACGGAGATGAACGAAATAAAGTGATTGCGACGCTTGGCGCGCGTATAGCGCAGGCCGATCGCAACGGACAGAGGTCGGAACATCCCGCAAGCATGCCAGAACTGCGAACGTCCGCCCATCCCCCGGGCAAACACTGATTGATGTACACGCTCGCGCCGAACACCCCGGGTTTTCCGGGGCAAGGCGCGGATGCACAAAATCCCGTATTCCCCTACTATAAGTGCGAGCCAGCCCGGTCCGACCCCGGGACCCACATCCAGACGGAGACATGGCCATGCCAGGGAAACGCGTTGCCTCCCGATCCCCGATCCACCGTGCGTCCGGAGTGCTTGTCGCCCTCCTTCTCGCCGGCGGCGCGGGGCTTGCCGGAACCGCCCAGGCCGACATCCTGCGGCTCGAGGACGGTTCATTCACCATCAAGGAACGCGAGAGCGTGCCAACTCGCGGGCAGACCAAGGAAACGGTACGCGGCCGTTACGGCGAGCCGACAACCCGGCATCCGACCGTGGGCGAGCCACCGATCACCCGCTGGGACTACGACAGTTTTTCGGTGGTGTTCGAGGACCGCTGGGTGATCCACACCATCGTCCACGGCAACGACGACTGACGCCGCCTTGGAAACCGGACACGAAAATATCCGCCGGCTGCCGGCGGAATGGGAGCCGCATGCGGGTATTCAGCTGACCTGGCCGCATGCGGACAGCGACTGGGCCGACAGCCTGGAGGAGGTCGAGCCGGTGTTCGCCCGACTTGCGGCCACCATCAGCCAGTACGAACCGGTCCTGATCGTGGCCCGCGATCCCGAACATATCGAGTCGTTTTCCGGGCTGCTGGTGGAAGCCGGTATCCGCAGCGACCGTCTGTGGTTCGCGCTCGCCGACTCCAACGACACCTGGGCGCGCGATTACGGCCCGATCACGGTGTATCACCAGGATCGGCCACATCTGCTGGATTTCACCTTCAATGGCTGGGGCGGCAAATATCCGGCCGACCGGGACGATGCGATCACCGCCGCCCTCGCCGCGCAGGGGGTGTTCGGCACCACCCCGGTGGAGGACGTCCCCCTGGTGCTGGAGGGGGGCAGCATCGAGAGTGACGGTCAGGACACCCTTCTGGTGACCCGCTCCTGCCTGCGCCACGCCGGCCGCAATCCGGAACTCGACGATGCAACCATCGAGGCCGCGTTGCGTCAGCACCTGGGCGCCCGGCGGATCCTCTGGCTGGAACACGGCCACCTGGAAGGCGATGACACCGATGGCCACATCGACACCCTGGCGCGCTTCTGCGCCCCGGACACCATCGCCTACCAGCACTGCGACGACCCCGACGACCCGCACTACGCGGAACTGGCGGCGATGGAGCGACAACTCGAGGTACTGCATCAGGCCTCGGGCGAGCCCTACCGCCTGATCCCTCTGCCCTGGCCGCGGCCCCTGGAGCATGCCGGCCGGCGCCTGCCGGCCACCTACGCCAATTTCGTCCTGCTCAACGGTGCGGTGCTGGTGCCGGCGCACGATGATCCGGCCGATGCCGTGGCCCGCGAGCGTCTGGCCGAGGCCTTTCCCGGACGGGACATCCTGCTGCTGGACGCCCGTGCGGTACTGCGTCAGGGTGGCAGTCTGCACTGTCTGACCATGCATTATCCGCGGGGCGCCCTCGGCATCCCGGAGGAAGACGAAGCCGCCAACGCATGACAGCCGCATCCCGTCCCGATCGCCCGGCGCCCCTGCCGGCCGCACTGGTCCAGCATCGCGATGCCGGCAGCGTCGACGCCAACCTGCAGGCCACCGAGGACGCGGTGGCGGAGGCCGCGGCCGGTGGCGCACGGCTGGTCGTGCTGGCCGAGCTGCACACCGGCCCCTACTTCTGCCAGACCGAGGACGCCGCGACCTTTGATCGCGCCGAGCCGATCCCCGGCCCCTCCAGCCGCCGCCTCGGCGAGATCGCCCGGCGCCACGGCGTGGTGCTGGTGGGGTCGCTGTTCGAGCGCCGCGCACCCGGCCTCTACCACAACACCGCGGTGGTGCTGGAAAGCGACGGGCGCCTGGTGGGCACGTACCGCAAGATGCACATCCCCGACGATCCGGGCTATTACGAGAAGTTCTACTTCACCCCCGGCGATACCGGCTTCAGGCCGATCGATACTTCCGTGGGCCGGCTGGGCGTGCTCGTCTGCTGGGACCAGTGGTACCCCGAAGCGGCCCGGATCATGGCCCTGTCCGGAGCCGAGGTACTGATCTACCCCACCGCCATTGGCTGGGATCCGGAGGACCCCCCGGACGAACGCGAACGCCAGCGCGAAGCCTGGATCACGGTTCAGCGCGGGCACGCGGTGGCCAACGGTCTGCCGCTCGTCGCGTGCAATCGCACCGGGCACGAACGCGATCCGTCGGGCGCGTCTGCCGGCGCCCATTTCTGGGGCAGCAGCTTTGTGGCCGGCCCGCAGGGCGAATTCCTCGCCCGCGCCGGCGAGCACGCGCCCGAGGTCCTGGCGTTTACCCTGGACATCGCCCGCGTGGACACCGTCCGGCGGATGTGGCCGTTCCTGCGGGACCGGCGGATCGACGCCTACGATCCCATCCTGAAGCGCTACATCGACCCGGAATCGTAAGCGCGGAATCCGTATAATGCCGCGTCCGCCATTCCGGAAGCTTCACACCGCATGTCCGAAGAACTGCGCAACCCCCTGAATCCCGGCCGCCTTCCCCGCTCCGGGTTCGAGACCTGGACCGGCCTGGGAGCGAGCGCCAGCACGCTGGCACTGGCGCGGGCCGCCGCGGATTTCCCGCACCCGCTGCTGGTGATCACGGAATCCAACGAGGCCGCGGACCAGTGGGAGGAGGAGTGGTCGTTCTTCACCGCCGGGCAGGACATCCCCCTGTTGCGCCTGCCCGACTGGGAGACCCTGCCGTTCGATGTGTTCTCGCCCCACGAGGACATCATCTCCGAGCGGCTGCGCACCCTGTACCGCCTGCCCGGACTCGAACGCGGGATCATCCTGATGCCGGTCGCCACCCTGATGCAGCGCCTGCCCCCGCGCCAGTGGCTGGCGGAACAGGGCATCGCGCTGCACAAGGGTCAGTGTCTTGACCGCATGCAGCTGCGCGAGGACCTGGTTCAGGCGGGCTACAACCCGGTACAGCAGGTGATCAGCCACGGCGAATTCGCGGTGCGCGGGGAGATCCTGGATCTGTTCCCGATGGGCGCGGAACAGCCCGTGCGCATCGAGTTCCTCGACGACGAGATCGACTCGCTGCGCCATTTCGACCCGGAATCCCAGCGCTCCACCGAGACCACCGAGCGCCTCGAGATCCTGCCCAGCCACGAATTTCCGCTGCATGAAGAGGCGATCCGCGAGTTCCGCAGCCGCTACCGCACCCGTTTCGAAGGTGATCCCGGCAGCCACCCGATCTATCGCGACATCTCGGAAGGACTTGTGCCGCCGGGCATCGAATCCTATCTGCCGCTGTTCTTCGAAGCGCTGGATACGGTGTTCGACTACTGCCCGCAGGCCCGCGTGGTGCAGGTGGGCGACATCGCCACCGCAGCCGCGCAGTTCGCCGACGAGGTCTTCCAGCGCTATGACCAGCTGCGTCATCAGGTGGACCGGCCCCTGCTCCCTCCGGACGAGCTGTATCTCAACCCCGAGGCGCTGGCCGGAGCACTGGGGGACACGTCCGGGCTCGCCCTGGGAGCCAACCCCGCTCCCCTGCCCGCCGGGCGCGGGCGCGAGGTGAGATTCCAGTGCGAGGATCACCCCGACATGGCCCTGGAACCCGCCCGCGACGACCCGGCGCGGCGGCTGCAGGACGTGCTCTCCGGAGGCCCGCGTGTGCTGGTGACCACCGAGTCCGCCGGACGCCGCGAGGCCCTGCTGACCCTGCTGCGGGATCACGGCCTGGACCATCATGCGGTGGCTGGCTGGGAGGACTTCCTCGCGAGCGAACCGGGGCTGCACGTGACCGTCGGTACACTGGCGGCAGGATTCCGGCTGCCGGATGACCGTATCGTGGTCCCCGAATCCGCCCTGATGGGCGAGCGCGCACGCCAGACCCGGCGGCGGGCGCGCCCGACCCGCGACGCGGACGCGGTGATCCAGAACCTCTCCGACCTGACCATTGGCGCCCCGGTGGTGCACGAGGAACAGGGCGTGGGCCGTTATCTGGGCCTGCAGACCATGGAGATCAACGGCCAGCCCTCCGAATTCCTCACCCTCGAGTATGCCGATGGCGCGCGGCTGTACGTGCCGGTCTCCTCGCTGCACCTGATCAGCCGTTACGCCGGGGCCGATGCCGAACACGCTCCGCTGCACCGCCTCGGCAGCGAGCAGTGGAGCAAGGCCCGGCGCAAGGCCGCGGAGAAGGCCCGTGACGTGGCCGCGGAGCTGCTGGATATCCATGCCCGCCGGGCCGCAACGCAGGGCACGGTGTTCGAGGTCGAGACCCCCGAATATCACGCCTTCGCCGCCGGCTTCCCGTTCGAGGAGACCCTCGACCAGCAGCAGGCGATCGATGCCGTGCTGTCCGACATGGCCGCGGATCAGCCGATGGACCGGGTGATCTGCGGCGACGTGGGCTTCGGCAAGACCGAAGTGGCGATGCGTGCCGCCTTCGTCGCGGTGCAGAACCACAAGCAGGTGGTGGTGCTGGTGCCCACCACCCTGCTCGCGCAGCAGCACCACCAGAACTTCATCGACCGCTTCGCCGACTGGCCGGTGCAGATCGAATCGCTGTCGCGGTTCCGCTCGGCCAAACAGCAGGAAGCGGTGCTCGAGGGCCTGCGCGAAGGGAAGGTCGACATCGTCATCGGCACCCACAAGCTGCTGCAGAAGGATCTGAAGATCGACAACCTCGGGCTGGTGATCGTCGACGAGGAGCAACGCTTCGGCGTACGCCACAAGGAGGCCCTGAAGAAGCTGCGCGCGCAGGTGGACATGCTGACCATGACCGCCACGCCGATACCGCGCACGCTCAACATGGCACTGGCGGGGCTGCGTGACCTGTCGGTCATCACCACCCCGCCGCGCGAGCGTCTGGCGGTGAAGACCTTCGTCAACGAATGGAACGACGCGGTCATCCAGGAGGCCTGCCTGCGCGAGATCCGGCGCGGCGGACAGGTGTACTTCGTTCACAACGAGGTCAACACCATCGACAAGACCGCCGCGCAGGTGCGTGAACTGCTGCCCGGGGCGCGGGTCGGCGTGGCGCATGGCCAGATGCGCGAGAGCGAGCTGGAACAAGTGATGCTCGACTTCTATCACCGTCGCTACAACATCCTGGTCTGCTCCACCATCATCGAGACCGGGATCGACGTGCCCACCGCCAACACCATCGTGATGAACCGTGCCGACAAGCTGGGTCTGGCGCAGATGCACCAGCTGCGCGGGCGCGTCGGCCGCTCGCATCACCGCGCCTACGCCTATCTCCTGACCCCGCCGTGGAAGAGCCTCAGCGCGGACGCGAAGAAGCGCCTCGAGGCGATCGCCTCGCTGGAAGACCTGGGAGTCGGCTTTACCCTCGCTTCACACGACCTGGAGATCCGCGGTGCCGGCGAGCTGCTGGGTGACGAGCAGAGCGGGCAGATCACCGAGGTCGGCTTCAACATGTACAACGACCTGCTCAACCGCGCGGTGAGCGCGCTGCGCTCCGGCAAGATGCCCGAGCTGGAGGCCCCCGAGCCAACCGGGACCGAGGTCGAGCTGGGAATGCCGGCGCTGCTCCCGGACGAATACGTCCCCGACGTGCATACCCGGCTGATCCTGTACAAGCGGATCAGCAACGCCGATTCCGAGGACGCCCTGCGTGATCTGGAAGTGGAGCTGGTCGACCGCTTCGGCCTGCTGCCGGATCCGGCGCGCACCCTGTTCGCGGCGGCACGCCTGCGTTTGCGCCTGACGCCGCTGGGCATCCGCAAGCTGGAGATGGGGCCGGCCGGCGGTCGCCTGGTCTTTGGAACGGATCCCGATCTGGACATCGGGGCCCTGGTGGAACTGGTGCAGTCGGACCCGCAGGGGTATCGTCTGGACGGACAGAAGGCCTTCCATTTCCATGGCAGCATGGAGACGCTGGAAGCCCGAACCGAGGCGGTTCACCGCCTGTTGAACACCATCAGCCGCAACCAGGAGGCGGCCTGAATGTCACGCAAACATCGCGAGTCCCCGTCGACCGACGTCCGGTCCGGTCCGCACAGCCCCGGTCGGCGCCGGCTGCTGGGCGCGCTGGTGGCCCTGCCCTGGCTGGTGCCCGCCACTCCGGCGCTGGCCCAGGTCGGGCGTGAGTACCGCATCGAGCTGGTGATCTTCCAGCACCTGACCGAAGAAAGCCGCCGGTTGCTGGAAACGACGGGGGCCGCGTTGCAGCCGTCTCCCGGCTCCGGCCCGATCGGCGAAGGGACCTACCGGCGTTCGCGCCGGGGCTTCGACCTCGGCCATGTGGCCCGGCGCATCGAGGACGATCGCGACAGCCGCCTGATTGCCACCCTCGCGTGGGACCAGCGCGGCCGGGACCATGCCTCCACGCCGTGGCTGACGGTAAGTGAGGGACGCTCGCTCGACCGCCGCACGCCGCTGTACGACGATCGTGGTCCGGTCTCACCGATCCTGCAGGAACCGGCAGAGGAACGTCACGAACTGGAAGGCCGCCTGCGGGTCTGGGTCGGTCGTTTCCTGCATCTGGAGACCGACCTGATCTTCCATGACGCGACCGCCGGGGATACCGCCATCGCCGTCCGGGGGCATCAGCGGATGAACTCGGGCGACGACCTGTTCTATCTTGATCACCCGGTCGTCGGCATGATCGCGCGCGTCACGCGCATCGACACCAGCGACTGAGGCGCGCGCCCGCCGGACATGGAGTCCGCGGGGCGGCCCGCCCCCGGCCGGTTCCGGCTCACCGGCTCAACGCCACTGAGGCGTGGATTCCAGGTTCAGCACCTGCTGCATCACCACCGTGCCCAGGTCCTCCAGGAACAGCTGGATGGGCGTGCGGCGCGGACGGAATTCCACCATCTCCTCGATACCGATGACGTCGCGAGCCACGCTGCGCGGATTGCCGAGACCGTCGGTCAGCCCGAGCTCCACGGACCGTTCACCGGTCCAGGTGAGGCCGTTGAAAATATCGGCGTCTTCGGCCAGACGTTCGCCGCGTCCGGCACGGACCACATCGATGAACTGCTGATGGACATCCGTGATCAGGCCTTCCATGTGATCCACATGGTCCGGCTCCAGCGGCAGGAACGGGTCGAGGAAGGCCTTGTTCTCGCCCGCGGTGAACAGCCGGCGCTCGACACCGATGTTGTCGATCAGGTCCACCACGCCAAAGCTGTCCAGACGCACGCCGATGGAGCCCACCAGGCTGGCGCGGTCGGCGTAGATCTCGTCCGCCGCTACCGCGATGTAATACGCGCCCGAAGCCCCGATGTCCCCGATCACCGCATACAGGGGGATGTCTTCGTGTTCCTCCTTCAGGCGCAGCAGTTCGTCGTGGATGATCCCGGCCTGCACCGGACTGCCGCCACCGGAGTTGATGCGCAGCATCACCGCCTGCGTGCCGTCATCCTCGAACGCCCGTTGGAGCGTCCGGGTAAGGTCCTCCGCATTGGCGCGGGCCGAGGCCGCGATCATGCCGTCCACGTCCACCACGGCCACGTGTTCCCCGGGTTTCCTGTCGGTTTCGAACCAGCTGTCGAAGCCGTCGCCCCGCACCAGGATCAGCAGGGCGAACAGATAGGCGAACAGCAGGATCTTGAAAAAGATGCCCCAGCGGCGCGCCCGGCGCTGTTCGATGACCTGCGCCTGGACCAGGTTCTCCAGGGTTTCACGTTCCCAGCCCGGCTTGTCGTCTTTCGACCATCCCATCTCGTTCGTCCTCTTCCAGGGAAACACTGATCCGCGGTCCGTCACGGTTCCATCAGTCGGCGGTGCAGCGCGGGAATGTCCGGTACCAGCGCCGCCGGTTCCTCGGCAGCGAGGCGCGCATCCGAATGGGCCCCGTGGGTGATCCCCACCGCCCGTACCCCGGCCGCCCGCGCCATCTGCAGATCGTAGATGCTGTCGCCCACCATCAGCGCCCGCTCGCGGGCGACCCCCGTACGCCGCAACAGGTCCTCCAGCATCGCGGGGGCGGGCTTGGACGGCTGCTCGTCACTGGTCACGGTGGCCACGAAGCGGGGGCCCAGTCCACTGGCCGCCAGCGTCCGGTCGAGCCCGGCGCGGGATTTGCTCGTGGCTACCGCCAGCAGGATCTCGCGCCGGTCCAGGTCCTCCAGCAGCGCCTCCACGCCGGGGTAAAGCGGCTCGTCCGGGGCATCCGTGGCCTCCAGGTAACACTGGCGGTAGCTCGCGGCGAACGCCTGTATCCCGGCGTCGTCCAGTTCGGGATGGAGCTGACGTACCGCCGCCTGCACCCCCAGCCCGATGATGCCACGCAGCGCGCTTTCCTCGCGCTCGGGAAGGCCGTGCTCGCGGGCCGCACGGCGCAGGCAATGGATGATGCGCCGCGGCGAGTCCATCAGCGTCCCGTCCCAGTCGAAGACCACCAGGCGGAGTTCCCCGGTGTCGGGCGGAAGCAATGCCACCTGCGTATCCGTGCCCGTTGCCGTCATGTCGTCGTGTCCGCCGTGTCCAGATTTTCCAGCACCTGCTGCAGTTCGTCCGGTAAGGGAGCGGAAAAGATCCGCTCCTCGCCCCTTCCGTCCTCGAAGCGCAGCGCCCGGGCATGCAGGAACAGGCGTCCGAGGCCCAGCTGACGCAGCCTGCGATTGGCATCCGGCAGGCCGTATTCATGATCGCCCGCGACCGGATGACCGATCTCGCGGCCATGCACCCGGATCTGGTGAGTCCGTCCGGTGCCGATGCGGACCTCGGCCAGCTGAAAGGCGCCATGGGCTTCCAGCGGCATGAACACGCTGTTCGCTGCGCGCTGGCGTCCGCCGGAGTCGCCCGCCGCGGACATGCGTCGGCGCCCGTCGTCGCCGCGATCCGCGCTCAGCGGGGCATCACAATGGATGGGCTGGTCATCTTTCCAGCGGCCGACCAGCAACGCCAGGTAACGCTTGTCCACGCGCCCGTCACGCAGGGCTTCGTGCAGGGCCTGCAGCGGCTCGCGCCCCTTGGCAAGCACCAGACACCCGGAGGTCTCGCGGTCCAGGCGGTGACCCAGTTCCAGCGACGCATCCGGCCGCAACACCCGCATCGCCTCGATGATCCCGAAGGGCAGACCGCTGCCCCCGTGCACCGCCAGACCCGAGGGCTTGTCCAGCACCAGGTAGTCGTCGTCCTCGAACAGGATCGCCCCGCGCAGGCGTTCCAGCACCTTCGGAGGAACATCCGGGGTGCCGGTCTCCTGCGGACGCTCGAGGTCCGGCACGCGGACCTTCGAGCCCGTGGCGAGGCGCTGGCGCGCGCTGGCCCGCCGGCCGTCCACGCGGATGGCCCCCTTGCGGATCAGCCGGTAGAGCAGACTCCGCGGCACTCCCCTGAGTTCGCGCAACAGGAAATTGTCGAGACGCTGGCCGTCGGCGCGCTCGCCCACCACCAGCTCGCGGGGGCCGGAAGCGCCGGCGTCGGAAGATCGGGATTTCATGCGCGGAATGCTACCGCAGTCCCCTCCCCGCGGCCATGCGCGCCGCGCCTGCCGACGCCGCGGCGATCGTCACCCGGGGGACAGAACGGGTCCTGCCGTGCGTCGTCATAAAGTAGCAAAAAACTTGCCGCGGCAGGGCCTTGTATCCTACATTGCCCGCTGGCGGTACCCCGTTTCGGGCGTACGCCGCCACGAATCATCCACCGCTCCGGCCCGCGCCTCAGGCGCCGGGGCCGGACGGCCCTCGCCAAGAGCGAACGCGTGACACTATTTCTTTTAACCCAGTCCTGCTTCCCCGGTCGCTGTCCAGAAGGACGGCTGATCCCGTGGCTGCTGGTGAATACCTGGCTGGCGCGCTGGCTCACGCTACGCGCCGCCCCTGCGCGCACTCTTTCAGCACAGCATCCGTGCCGCACGGTCACCGCCCGCCCGACCGGCCCTGTCGGGGAGCAGCGGGACGCCCCAACGAGTCCATCGCATGAAACGCATCCTGATCAACGCAACGCAGCCGGAAGAGCTGCGCGTCGCCATGGTCGACGGCCAGCGGCTGTACGACCTCGACATCGAACTTCCCTCGCGCGAGCGCAAGAAAGCCAACATCTACAAGGCGAAGATCACCCGCGTCGAGCCCAGCCTCGAAGCAGCCTTCGTCAACTTCGGGGCTGACCGCCACGGCTTCCTGCCGTTCAAGGAAATCGCCCACTCGGCGGTGGGAGCACCAGCCGACAGCGACAAGCCCGTCCGCGAGTTCCTGAAGGAAGGCCTGGAAATCCTGGTCCAGGTCGAAAAGGAAGAGCGTGGCACCAAGGGTGCAGCGCTCACGACCTTCATCAGCCTGGCCGGGCGCTACCTGGTCCTGATGCCCAACAACCCGAAGGCCGGCGGCGTGTCGCGCCGGATCGAGGGCGAGGACCGGGCCGAACTGCGCGAGGCCCTGTCGGGCCTGAACATCCCCGAAGAGATGGGCCTGATTGCCCGCACCGCCGGTGTCGGCCGCAGCACCGAAGAGCTCCAGTGGGACCTCGATTACATGACCGCGCTGTGGTCGGCGGTGACCGAGGCCTCGAAAAAGGCCCGGGCCCCTGCCCTGATCCACCAGGAAAGCAACGTCATCATCCGTGCCCTGCGCGATCACATGCGCACCGATGTCGGCGAGGTGATCATCGACGATGACACCATCTACGAACAGGCCGACGAGTTCGTGCGCATGGTCATGCCCAACAGCCTGCGCAAGCTGAAGCACTACACTGACCCGGTCCCGCTGTTCAACCGCTACCAGATTGAAAGCCAGATCGAGAGTGCGTTTGACCGCGAGGTGCAGCTGCCCTCCGGCGGCGCCCTGGTGATCGACCACACCGAGGCGCTGATCTCCATCGACGTCAACTCGGCGCGCTCGACCAAGGGCGGCGACATCGAGGAGACGGCCTTCCATACCAACCTGGAAGCGGCCGAGGAAGTCGCGCGGCAGCTGCGGATCCGCGACCTTGGCGGCCTGATCGTCATCGACTTCATCGACATGAGCGCCAACAAGCATCAGCGCGAGGTCGAGAACCGCCTGCGCGAGGCGCTGGAAATGGATCGCGCGCGCGTTCAGGTCGGCCGCATCAGCCGCTTCGGGCTGCTGGAAATGTCGCGCCAGCGGCTGCGCTCCTCGCTGGGCGAATCCAGCCAGATCACCTGCCCGCGCTGCCACGGCCACGGCCAGATCCGCAGCGTGGAATCCATGGCGCTGTCCATCCTTCGCCTGATGGAGGAGGAAGGCATGAAGGACCGTACGGGCCTGGTCCTGGCCCAGGTCCCGGTGGACGTGGGCACCTTCCTGCTCAACGAGAAGCGCCAGGCCATCGGCGAGATCGAAGAGCGTCACGGGGTCGAGATCAGCATCATCCCCAACCCGCAGTTCTTTACCCCGCATTTCACCGTGCAGCGCGTGCGCGGCGACGAACGCGAGGAAGTGGTCAGCGATCGCAGCAGCCACCAGCTGGTGGAAATCGTGGAGGAAGACCCGGACCCGCATCAGGAGCGCCGGCAGAAGCCGGAAAAACCGCTGGTTCAGGGCGTCAGGGTATCCGCACCACCGCCGGAGTCCCCAGCCGCGCCGCCGACCGGTGCGGGTTCCTCCGCTCCGGCCGGGCCGCCGCCGGAACCGGTGGCCCAGCCCGGATTCTTCGGACGCATCTGGTCCGCGCTGTTCCCCAACAGCCGTCCCCCGGCCAGCACTGCCGGCACGCCGGCCGAATCGGACACGCCGGCAGAGGGCGAAGCGCGTGGCCGGCGCCGTGGCAAGGGTGGCGAGCGCGGGCCGGATCGCAACCGCAAGTCCGGCGACAGGAGCGGCGACAGCGGTGGCAATGGCAGCCGCCGTTCCCGCGGCGGCAAGGGTGACAAGTCCCGCAAGTCCGACAAACCCGACAAGTCCGGGGAGGAAACGCGCACCGGCAAGGGTGGCGGCCGGAACGGCGGCAAGCCCGAAGGTGATGACAAGCCGCGCAAGGAGAGGACCGGCGAACCCGGCGAAGGCAAGGGCAAGTCCGCCGGCGGCGGGCGTTCCGGCAAGGCCGGCGGCGCCGACAAGTCCCGCAAGGGTGAAGACAAAAGCGACGACAAGACCGCCCCTGAAGGCGCGAATGAAGGCCCGAAGACGGCCGAAACCAGCGCGGATACGCCCGTAGAGGCCACCACACAGGAAGCCGCGGATCGTGCGCCGGAGACCTCCGGTAGCGGCGAGGACAGCGGGGATGACGGCAAGGGGCGGACCCGCAGCCGGCGTTCCCGCCGTGGTGGCCGGCGTCGCGGCGGCCGTGCCCGCAGCAGCGACGCGGCAGCGGACAGCCAGGAGCCCCGTGACGACCAGGACGCCAACGCCACCGACTCCAGCGGCACCGACTCCGGCGAGCCCACGGCCGACAGCAGCGAATCCGGATCGCAGGCCACCACCCCGGTCCGCTCCGACGCCGAAGCGCCGGAGCCGAGCCCCTCGCAGGAAGACAGCGAGGCGGCATCGGCATCCGGCGGGCGGAAGCCCCGCACCCGCAAGCCGGCGAAAAAGAAGGAATCCGCCGCCAGCGAAGGGGACGCGGACAACCAGGCCCCTGCCGAGGCACAGGCGGAGCAGGCTCCGGAGGCGGCCAGCGATGACACCGGCGAAGACGCGGGTGGAAGCAGCAGCCGTCGGCGGCGTTCCTCCGGCAGCCGCGGACGTTCGCGGGCCGCGCAAAAGGCGGAAGGCGATACGAGTGACGAGGGCAGCGCGGAGCCGGTGACGGAGCCCGCCAGCGACGCGGCTTCCGCATCCGCGCCCGAAGCCGGATCATCCGACGAATCCCCGGATGCCGGCACGGCCCCGTCCAGCCGCCGTCGCCGCACGAGCTCGACCCGGTCCCGCAAGAGCGCACCCGCGAGCGAAGCCTCCGACGCCGGCCCGGCGGCGGACGCCGGGGACAGCAAGCCCGCGGACAGTGAGCCCGCGGATACCGGCGGCGAGACGGACGCAGACGGTTCCGGGTCGAAGAAGGACTGAGGCCCGGTTCCATGAATCCCGTCCCCGCAGGCATGTACCTGTGGAGGCGGGTTTCCCGGTCAGCCAGTGGATCCCTTCCGCGGCCGGATGCCGTGCTCGCGTTCGAAGTGCTCGAGCAGGCCGTCCGCGGCCGCCTCGACCAGGTCCATGACATGGACGAAACCCTCCCCTCCACCGTAATACGGGTCCGGGACCTCGGTTTCCGGCCGGTTCACGGCGTACTCGGGGAAGCGTTGCAGGCGCGCGCGCGTATCCTTGCCCTGCAACTGGCGAGCAATCCGCTCGTTCGCCTCGTCCATTACCAGGATGTAGTCGAATTCATCGAAGTCTTCGCGTTCCAGCTGGCGCGCGCGCAGGTGGCTGATGTCGTAGCCTCGGCCCCGGGCTTCATCGCGCGCCCGGGGATCCGGCCCGGAGCCGATGTGATAGCCATGGGTCCCGGCAGAATCGACTTCGATCACGTTCTCCAGCCCGCGCTCGCGCAGGCGCTGTTCGAATACGCCATGGGCCATCGGCGAACGACAGATGTTACCCATGCAGACCATGAGTACACGCAGCTTGGACATGTTGTTTCCTCTGTTGATGAATAAATGACTCGACGCGGCGGGAGCCTGCCCGGCCGCGGCCCTTGTGACAAGCAGGCATGCTCGTACCCGAGATTCCGCCCGAGCCGGGCTTTGTGCCATGCTGATCCGGCATTCCAGCGAGAAGAGCGTTCCCATGGGCGATTTCACCGGCTCGCGTCCTCTGCTACCCCTCCCCGCCTCCGCGGACGGTGCGCGTGCCGGCGGGGTCCGCGATCCGCTGGCCGCCGTTGGACAGCGGATGGAGGTCCGCATGATCGAGCGCCTGGCGGACGGCAACGTCCGGCTGCAACTGCCCGCTACCGGCGGTGGTAGCGCTAGTAGCGGCGATCGCCCCGGCGTGATGGTCGCTCGGCTGGCCGGCGCGATGTCCGAGGCGCTGGCTGCCCGTGCCGAAAGCGGCCAGCGCCTGATGGCCGAGGTCACGCGCAGCTCGCCCTCGCTGGAAGTGCGGCTCCTGCCGGCCGCGGGTTCACCGGGCATCGGGACCGGGTCGCCGGCGGAGACGGATCGCCTGGCGGCCTTGCTGCGCCGGACCCTGCCCGCGGCGCGCGCCCTGGCGCCAACGCTGCAGGCCCTCTCCGCCGCGGCAACGCCTCCGGACACCCGCGCCGACACGGCCTCGACGCGCATCGACGCCCTGGTGCGCGGTCTCCCCGACGCCTCCGCCCTGACCCGCCCCGAAGGGCTGCAGCAGGCGACGCGTGCCTCCGGGGTGTGGCTGGAGTCCATGCTGGCCCAGTCCGGTACACTGGGCAGCGCGGGCCCGAACGTGTCGGGCGACCTCAAGGCCCGGCTGCTGCGGGCGGCCGACGCCCTGCGGCAGATGCCCGGTACCGGCCCGGGCGGCGGTGCCGGCTCGGCCCCCGCGGGCGGGACGGGCCCGCTGCTGGAGGGCATGCTGGCCCGCCTCGCCAGTCTCCAGCTGCAGGCCGCCGGCGACGGAGCGGATCCTCAGCGCTGGCTGTTCGAACTGCCGTTTCGCACCCCGCAGGGGGTGCAGGGCCTGCATGGCGAGATCGAACAACACGCCGGCGAGCACGACGGGGCCGCCGAAGGCGACTGGCGCTGTCGCCTGACCCTCGACCTGCCGGCCCTGGGCCCGACCCTCATCGTGCTGCATTCACGGGCCGGACAACTGCACGTACATTTTACCGCCGAACGCGCGGAGACCGTGGAACGCCTGCAGGCCGGCCAGGGGTCCCTGCGCGACAACCTGGCCGCGCGCGACCTGGAACCGGCGAGTCTTGCGGTGCGTCAGGGCGACGTGGATACCGATCCGCAGGCCCGGCCGGACCGGGCGCACGGCATGCTGGACGAACGCGCATGACCCGTGGCCGCGACAGGCGAACGGGCGGGGCCACGGGGGCACCGGGGCATGACCGGGCCGTCGCCCTGGAGTGGGATCGCCGGCAGGCACCGCGCATCACCGCGTCGGGCACCGGGGTGACCGCGGGGGAGATCCTCCGGATCGCCGAGGAACACGATATCCCGCTGCATCAGGACGCCGCCCTGACCGAGGCCCTGGCCCAGGTGCCGCTGGGCGAGGAGATCCCCGAGGAGCTTTACGTGGCCGTGGCGGAGGTACTGGCCTTCGTGTTCCTGCTGGCGGGGATCACGCCGGAGGACCTCGGACGATCCTGATCAGCCCCCGTCATCAGCCCCCGTCAGTCGTCGTCACGCGCGCTACCGGCACCGTGCAGGCTGTAGATCAGGTCCAGTTCCGCGGCGGTCAGGCTGCAGAGCCGGCGGACTTCCTCGCGCGGATAACCCTCGCGGACCAGCTGGATGGCCTTCTCGTACGAGCCCTGATCCGGGTCACGCGCGCGCAGCTCGGTGTGCTGGTCGTGCAGGCGTTCCAGCGCCCGCTGTACCGAAGCCTGCGCCTGACCGTGATTGATCACCCCCTCGGACAGGACCTTCATCGCCCCCTGCAGGGCCATCAGGGAGGTCGCCTGGCGCTGGTAGTCCTGCCGCAGAGCCGTGAGCTGCCGCCGCAGCAGCAGCACCAGCGCAACGGCGAATCCCGCCACGATGGTGGCCAGCAGCGCGATCCCCGCCGCAAGCCAGACCAGTAGATTCTCTCCCATCAACCCGTGCTCCCCGTTGGCTGGCCCGATTGTCGCGTGAAGTCACGGTCCGAGGCCAGTCCGGAGATGCGATGCGACGGCAATCAGGCGTATTCGTCGATCCGCCCGCCCCGGCGCCGTTCGCGTTCGGCCAGGCGTGGCGGTTTTTGCTGGGCCGGGGGGATCCCGGGGCGCAGGATCGGGTCGCGATCATGGTCGTCGCTCAGGGCGTGGCCGGCCACACTGGTGTGCACCGGACGCACGTCGCGAGGTGGCCTGAGGACCGGGTAAAGCGGCCGTACGGAACGGTCGTGCTGGAGCTCGTCCACCATTTTTTTACCTCCCGCACGGTCTGCCCGTGCATCGGTGCGCCGTCCCGCCCGACCGGGCGAATCCGGCGCCGGGCTACAGCTCCCGCAGCTGCGCCCACTCCTCGTCGGAGAGGAGCTTGTTCAGGTCGACCAGAATGGTCAGACCCGCTTCGGTACTGGTGACGCCCTGGATGAAACGGCTGCTTTCGTCGTTGCCGACCTCCGGCGCCGCCTCCACGCTGTCGGGCGAAATTCGCACCACCTCGGACACCGAATCCACCAGGATGCCCACGTTCTGGTCGTCCACGTCGATGATCACGATGCGCGAGGCATCGTCCGGCTCGCGGTCTTCCAGCCCCATGCGCCGACGCGCATCAATCACCGTGACCACGTTGCCGCGCAGGTTGATGATGCCGAGGATGTAATCCGGTACGCCGGGTACCGGCGCGATGTCCGACACCTTCAGCACCTCCTGGACCTGGAGCACGTCGATGGCGTAGGTCTCGTCGGCCAGGCTGAAGGTCACGTACGGAGCGGTATCGGCCTTGGCCATGGATTCAACGTCTTGTGCGCTCATGCTCATCCTCTTGGAGCGGTCGTGTCCGCCGGGACGGACACGCAACATGGATTCTTTTTCAATGTAACGGCCGACGTCCTGGCGGCTTGAATGCCACCTGGTCCGGCCGGTGGTTCACTGCTGACCGGACTCCCAGTCCCCGGCCTCGAGACTGCCGTGCAACGCCGTCAGGTCCAGCAGGGTCGCCATCTTCTCGCGATCCACGCCCGCCAGCCACGGCAGCCGGCGCCGTTCGCTGCGCCAGCGCAACTGCTCGGGATCGATCGTGCGGGTCCCGTGGATCGCCCGGCAGGCCAGCGCGAAGCGCGAGTTCGCGAGGAAGACCACCTGACGCGCGGTATCCGGTTCGTACTCCCGGTCCGACGGCGTCACGATGGCGGCCAGGTCGATCAACTGCACCCGCCCCTGGTTGCTGTCCGCGATGCCCAGATACCAGGGTGAATGCGCCGGCGTCGGGCGGATGTTCAGCTGATCCAGCGGCGTCACGCCTCCGAGGTCCACCAGGGGAGCCAGCAGGGTCAGTGGCCCGGCTTCGATAACCAGGGCCGAAAACGGCTTTTCCGGCCGGGGATACGTCGGACCCGCGGGAGCTTCCGGCGGCGGCGCGGCGGGGCCGGAAACCGGCGCCGGTTCGCTCGCCGGAACCTCCACCGGGGTGTCCACCGGCTCCAGGATATCGTCGCGCATCAGGCTGCGCGGGCCGGCCGGTGCCTCGGCCACCGGTGTACGCGAATCCTGCGCGGACCGTTCCTCCTTCTGCTCGGCGGGGGCCGGCTCTGGCGCATCCAGCAGGTCACCGAAGTAGTCCTCGAGGGCCTGCGGCTCGGCGAGCAGCGGTCCGTTCTGTTGCCGGTGACGGCTCATTTCGCCTTTCTCCTCTCCCCGTGGGTCCGGGGCAGCCGTCCGCCGATGGTTTCCAGCAGGTCGGCATAGGCCAGCACGCCGCGGGCATCCGGGATCATGAAGCAAAGCGGCTGTCCTGCGCTGGAGGCATCACGGAACTTGGTATCCACCGGAATCACCCCGGACCAGACCTCGTCGCCGTACTGCCGCCGCAACTCGGCCAGCGCCTCGTGCGCCGCGCGGGTTCGCCGGTCGAACAGGGTCGGGATGATGCGGTAGTTCAGTTGTGCCTTGCGCGATTTCTGGACCATCGTCAGGGTGTTAATCATGCGTTCCAGCCCCTTCAGGGCGAGGAATTCCGTCTGTACCGGGACCAGCAGTTCGTCGCAGGCCGCCAGGGCGTTCACCATCAGCACGCCCAGCATCGGCGGGCAATCCATCAGGACATAGTCGTAGTCGTCCTGCACGCCCTCCAGGGCATGGCGCAGCACCAGCCCCATGCCGCCCCGCGTACCGAGCTGACGGTCCAGCGTCGCCAGCGCGGTACTCGCGGTCAGCAGATCCAGTCCCGGGAAGGGAGTCTCGCGTATCAGCCCGGCCGGGTCCGGACGCTCCCCTTCCACCGCCTGATTGAACAGTTCGTACACGCCGCGCGTCGCGGTCTCGGGGTCGTGTCCGAAATACGCGGTGAGCGAGCCGTGAGGGTCCATGTCCACCAGCAGCACACGCTGGTCCGGACCGGACAGCAGTCCGCCCAGGGTCACCGTCGTGGTGGTCTTGCCCACCCCGCCCTTCTGGTTGGCCACTGCCCAGATCTTCATGCGACGTCCTCTCGTGGCTACGGCGACGGCACCGCACGCAGCTGTTCCGGTTCCCGTTGTCCGTCTTCGCGCGGGGGAGCCCCGGGCAGCACCACGATCGCCACCCGGCGGTTTTCCGCCCGCCCGGCCGCGGTCTCGTTGTCCGCCACCGGTCGATATTCCCCGTGCCCCAGCGCCACCATGTCGGCCGGGTCCATGCCCTGTTGTTCGAACATCCTGACCACTGTGGCCGCCCGCGCGGCGGACAGTTCCCAGTTGGAAGGATAGACCGCGGTGGTAATCGGCACATTGTCGGTATGCCCCTCGACGTGAATGCGCGCCGCGCGCGGCGCCAGCACCCCCGCGATATCTTCCAGCACGGGCTCCGCGTCCGGGTTCAAAGTGGCCTCGCCGCTGGGGAACAGCAACTGGCTGGTGATCTCGATCTCCAGCCAGTAGGTGTCCCGCGTCACGTCCACCTGTCCGTCCTCGATCATCGGTGCCATCGCCGATTCGATCTCGGCGGCGACCTCGGCGATCTCGTCCAGCAGGCCCTGCAGATCTTCGTCACCGCGCTCCTCGAACAGACCCGAGGCCGCCCGGTCCAGAGCTTGCGGGCCCTCGTCCAGCAGCCCCGGCCGGATGTCGATGGGCGCCAGCGAACGCGGTACGTCCGCGTCCGACGGTGGCGCGACCACACCGGGATCGCCGACCTGGATCGGCTCCAGCTGCCCCGGGGTCCCGAAGGCTTCCACCAGCGAGTCGGACAGCACCCGGTACTTGCCTTCGTCGACCGAGGAGATCGCATACATCACCACGAAAAATGCGAGCAGCAGCGTCACGAGGTCGCCGTAGGGGATCGCCCAGGCTTCGTGGTTGGCTTCCTCCTCCTGATGTTTGCGCCGGGCCATGTTCGTCCTACCCGTGCACGTAGCCGCCGAGCTTGCTCTCGATATTGCGGGGGTTCTCCCCCTCCGCGATCGCGATCAGACCCTCCATCAGCATCTCCTGGTGACGGGAGCGCTCCTGCACCAGTGCCTTCAGCTTGTTGGCCACCGGCAGGAACAGCAGATTCGCCGAAGCGATCCCGTAGACCGTGGCCACGAACGCGGCCGCGATCCCGGCGCCCAGACGATCCGGATCGGTCAGGTTCTGCATCACCGCCATCAGCCCCATGACCGCGCCCACGATGCCGAGCGTGGGCGCATACACCCCCATGCTCTCGAAGACCTTGGCGCCCTGCAGATCGAAGGCCTCGCGGTTGTCCACGTCGGATTCCAGGATCTGCCGGATCACCTGCGGCTCGGTTCCGTCCACCAGCAGCTGCAGCCCCTTGCGGGCGAACGGGTCGCGTTCCTCTTCGGCTACGCTCTCCAGTCCGAGAAGTCCTTCCTTGCGCGCGATGTTCGACCATTCCACCACGCGGCGAATCATCGCGGCGTTGTCGATCGCCGGCGGACGAAAGACCCACGGCAGCATCTTCATGCCGTGCATGAAGACCCCCAGACGCGCCTGCACCAGGGTCGCGCCGAGGGTGCCCAGCACCACGATGATGAACGCCGCGGCATTCCACAGCGCGCCGATCCCGCTTCCCTTGGCGATGCTTCCGCCCAGCACCGCAACGAGCCCCAGGAGAATCCCGATGAGGCTCAGGATATCCATGTCAGCAGAACCCCTTGACCAGGGCCGGTCCAATCTCCGGCAACGGATACACGTGGTCCGTCAATCCGGCCTCGGCGACCGCCGCCGGCATGCCGTACACCACCGAGGTCGCCGCATCCTGCGACCACACCTGGGCCCCGCAACCCTTCAGCGCGCGCACGCCCTCGCGGCCGTCCGCCCCCATGCCGGTCAGGATGATGGCCAGGACCTGGCCGCGCAGCGCATCGACGGCCGATTCGAAGGCCGCGTCCACGCTCGGCTTGTAGATGGTGCCCGCCGGACTCTCGGTCACCCGCACGCGGGTCTGGGAACCGCGTTCCAGCGTCAGCTGCTGGCCACCGGGGGCCAGCAGAGCCGTGCCCGGGCGCAGGAAGTCGCCGTCCACCGCCTGCTTGATGCGGATCGGGCAGATCGCGTCCAGCCGCTCGGCAAACGCCGGGGTGAAGCTTGCCGGCATGTGCTGGACCAGCACCACCGGGAGCGGGAAGTTCGCCGGCAGGTGCTTGAGCACCTCCTGCAACGCCACCGGTCCCCCGGTGGAGGTCCCGATCAGCACCGCGCGCAGGGAACTGAGCGGTGCCGGCGGACGGGCCACCGGCGGCTTGGGCGTCTCGCGCGCGGTTTCGCTCGCCTTGCGGTCCGCAGCCTGCCGGCGTTCCGACACGGGTGCCTCGGTTTTCGGCCGGTCCCCTCCCGGCGCACTGGAGGAACGCGCGCGGCTGCGCGCCAGACTGCGGACCCGCCGGCGCAGCAGGGCACGCGCACTGTCTTCGTCCCCGGCCATGTCGGAGAAGCGTTTGGGCAGAAAGTCAACCGCCCCGGCCTCCAGCGCGTCCAGGGTCGCCTGGGCACCCTCGGTGGTCAGGCTGGAGAACATCAGGATCGGTCGCGGATGGTCGGCCATGATCTTGCGGACCGCCGTGATGCCGTCCATCACCGGCATCTCGATGTCCATGGTCACGACATCCGGGTCCAGTTCCTTCACGGCGTCGACCGCCTTCTGGCCATCCTCGGCCGTACCCACGACCTCGATCCCGATATCCGCGTTCAGGATCTCCGCAATCCGGCGTCGGAAAAACCCGGAATCATCCACCACCAGAACCTTGACCGGCATCCTCAGCCCTCAGCTCGTCGGGCGGCCCGGCGCGCTCGCCCGCTGCCCGGTACCTGATTCACCAGCAGGGTGACCAGGTCCGAGACATCCAGAATGAGTGCAATGCCACCATCGCCGGTAATGGTGGCCCCCGCCAGGCCCTTGACCCCCTGAAGATTCTGGCCCAGAGGCTTGATGACAACTTCTTCCTGCCCCACCAGACCGTCGACCACCAGGCCGACCTTGCGGTCGGCCGCATGGACCACGACCACATGGGCGTTCTCGCGGGGTTGTGGTTCCACGCCGGGCTTCGCCCAGCGCGACAGATAATGGATCGGCAGGGTCTGGTTGCGCACCACAATGACTTCCTGCTCGTCCACGTAATGGGTCTGGGTGAGGTCCAGATCGAGGATCTCGGAGACCGCCGCCAGCGGGATCGCGAAACGGCGTTCGCCCAGGATCACCATCAGCGCCGGCAGGATCGCCAGGGTCAGCGGCAGCTTCACCCGCAACGTCGTGCCGACGCCGACCTCCGATTCGATCTCCACGGTGCCGTTGAGCTGGTTCAGGCTGGTCTTGACCACGTCCATGCCCACGCCCCGGCCGGAGACATCCGAGATCTCGGCCTTGGTCGAAAAGCCGGCCATGAAGATCACGTTGAAGGCCTCGCGGTCGGTCATGCGCTCGGCCATCGCGGGCTCCATCAGCTCCTTTTCCACCGCCTTGCGGCGTAGCGCATCCGGATCCATGCCACGTCCGTCGTCCTTGATGATCAGGGCGATATGGTCGCCCTCCTGGGCGGCCCCGAGGACCACCGTGCCGCGCCGCGGCTTGCCGGCCGCCTCGCGCTCGTCGGGCATCTCGATGCCGTGGTCCACCGCATTGCGCACCAGATGCACCATCGGGTCCGACAGGGCCTCGACCAGGTTCTTGTCGAGGTCGGTCTCCTCGCCAAAGATCTCCAGATCGATTTCCTTGCCCAGGTTACGCGACAGATCACGAATCACGCGCGGAAAGCGATTGAAGACCTTCTTCACCGGCTGCATGCGGGTCTTCATCACCGACGCCTGGAGATCCGAGGTCACCAGCGCCAGCGAACTGATCGCCTTGCCCAGTTCATCGTCCACGTGCTCGGAGCGCAGCATGCTGAGCCGGTTGCGCACCAGGACCAGCTCGCCCACAAGGTTCATGATCTCGTCGAGCCGCTCGGTATCCACGCGCACCGAGGTCTCGCCCTGATTTCCGCCACCGCCCTGGCCGCCTCCGGCACCCCCGCCGGCGGCACCACCTCCGGAAGCGCCGCCGCGCCCACCGCCGGAGGCGGGCGCCGGCCCGGAACTTTCCGCCTTCTGTTCCTTCCCGGCCGCGCCCCCGGGCGAGGCTGCCGCCGGTTCTGCGGCAGGCGCGGTGTCCGCGTGTTCGGTGCCGCCGGCCCCGGCGGCGGACGCCGAACCTTCCGGAAACGGTTCCGCAGCGGCGGACGGGCCCGGCTCGGCCGGCTCGGCCGGCTCGGCCGGTTCGGCCGGCGCGGTCGGTGGGCCGGCTCCTTTCGCCTGCAGTTCGTCGAGCAGGCTCTCGAACTCATCGTCGGTGATCTCGTCGTCGCCACCACCCGCGTCACCGCCATCCGCGGCCGCGACCTCCGGGGCCGACTCCGCTGCCGTGCCCGGATCCACCGGCTTCGGTGGCTGGTCTCCGTGCAGGCTGTCCAGCAGGGCCTCGAACTCGTCGTCGGTGATCTCGTCCCCGGCACCCACGCGGACTTCGTCATCGCCCGGCGCGTCATCCGCTGCCGGCTCCGGCGCGGACGGCGACTCGGCCGCTTCCTCCAGCGCCTCCGACGGCCAGTCGTCGGCCGTCGCCGGCGCTGCCTCCCCGGCCGGGGCCGCGTCCGGCGTTTCTTCCGCGACCGGGGCGGCTTCGTCCCCGCCGCCGACGGGGACCGTTTCGTTGCGGGCCATGCGTCGCAGGGTGTCGACCAGATCTTCGGGCGCCGGCGTCGGCTCCTGGCCGTCGCGCAGCTCGCCGAACATCACGTTGAGGGTGTCCAGCACCCGCAGCATGGTGTCCATGAGCTGGCCGTCCACCTGGCGCTCGTGATTGCGCAACAGGTTGAAGACGTCTTCGGCGTTGTGGCACACCGTCACCAGCGGGTCGAGCCCGAGAAAACCGGCCCCGCCCTTGATGGTATGGAAACTGCGGAAGACCGCATTCAGCAGATCGGTATCGTCCGGATGCTGTTCCAGGTCGATCA
Organism: Thioalkalivibrio sp. ALE19; assembly: GCF_000428605.1. Lineage (NCBI taxonomy): Bacteria > Pseudomonadati > Pseudomonadota > Gammaproteobacteria > Chromatiales > Ectothiorhodospiraceae > Thioalkalivibrio > Thioalkalivibrio sp. ALE19. The sequence continues at coordinate 50,631 of NZ_AUAG01000011.1, read as the reverse complement.
GCTGTTCGTTCAGGCCTTCCAGCAGCTCCCCCGCCTCGATCAGGAAGTCCTGGAGGATTTCGTCGTTGGGGTCGATGGCCATGCGGTCTCTCCGTTCCGGTGACTCGAATCGTCGGCAGATGGCTGCCGGTGCAAGGGGATCCCGGGACGGACCCTAGAACCCCAGGCTCGACAGCAGATCGTCCACCTCGTCCTGTCCTTGAACGACATCCGTGCCGGAATCTTGAGTGTGGGGCACCGCGGGTCCATGCCCGCGGCGGTCCTCCTCGCGCGCGGTTTGTTCCGCCTCCGGGGCCTGTTCGGCCGCCGCCCGGGCATCCTTCTCCAGGCGCCCGGAAGACAGGCGGATCAGCGAGACCAGGCTTTCCTCCAGATCCGTGACCAGACGGATGACCCGCCGGATCACCTGCCCGGTGAGATCCTGGTAGCTCTGTGCCATCAGGACCTGTGACAGCAACCGGCGCAGTTCCTCGGTGTCCTTGCCGGTCTGTTCGAAAAATGCATCGAGTTCGCGCGCGAACTCGCGGAATTCCTCCACCGACAGTTCGCGGTTGCGGAACCGGGTCCATTTTTCGGTGAGTTCCGCGGCACGCCCGGCGAACGCCTCGGCAATCGGCAGGGACGATTCCACCGCATTCAGGGTTTCGTGCGTGGCCTGTTCGGTCTGGGTCACCACGTAACTCAGACGCTCGCGCGCATCCGGAATCTCGTCCTGCGCCAGCTCGACCAGACGCGAATCGCCCCGGAAGCTCTCCAGTGCCTCGTGCAGTTCGCGGGTCAGCTTGCCCAGTTCGTCGAACAGTTCGCGTTCATAAGGCCGCGCGAGCTCCTGGATCAGGCGGCGCGAAGCCTCCTCGTCACCGCCTTCCAGAGCGCCCACCAGCTCCCGCGCCAGCGCGAGCCGGTCTTCCCCGGAGGCATTCTCTTGTTCGGTCATCGGGTCTCTCTTGCCGTGTCAGCCGGTCGCGGTATTCAGCCTTTAGCTTCAATACGTTCGAAGATCTTTTCGATCTTCTCCTTGAGTGTCTCGGCCGTGAAGGGCTTCACAATGTAACCGTTCACGCCGGCCTCTGCCGCCTCCACGATCTGATCGCGCTTGGCTTCGGCCGTGACCATCAGCACCGGCAACGATTTCAGCCGCTCGTCCTTGCGCACCTCGCGCAGGAGGTCGATGCCCGGCATGTTGGGCATGTTCCAGTCGGTGATCAGAAAATCGAAGTCGCCGTTCTGCAGCATCGGCAGGGCGGTGCTCCCGTCGTCGGCCTCCATGGTGTTGTTGAAGCCAAGATCCCGCAGGAGATTCTTGATGATGCGCCGCATCGTGGAGAAGTCGTCCACGATCAGGATTTTCATACCCTTGTCCACAGTTCGCTCCGGGAATGTGTTTGAACCTTAGAATATCTGCAGGGACTCGACGTCTTCGAGCCACGAGCCCAGACGCGCCCGCAGACGGTGCACCGCCTGGCTGCGGATCTGGCTGACGCGCGATTCGGTCACGTCCAGCACGGCACCGATCTCGCGCAGGTTGAGTTCTTCGGTGTAGTACAGGTTGAGCACCAGTCGTTCGCGCTCGGGCAGATCGCCCAGTGCGTCGGCCAGTTCCTCGCGGAACTCCCCGGCCTCGATGCGCCGCGACGGGGACTGCTCCTGCCCTTCCAGCACGCGATCCGCCTCGCCCTCCGGGCCGCCCACCTCGTCCAGCGCGAACAGATGGGCACCGGCATGATCATCCAGCATCTGGTAGTACGTTTCCACCGGGACGCCCAGCTCCTCGGCGATCTCCGGGGCGCGGGCGGCGCGGCCCTCGCGGGCCTCCACCGTCTGCATCGCCTCGGAGATCCGCCGGCTGTTGCGGTGCACCGAGCGCGGCGTCCAGTCGCTGCGACGCAGCTCGTCGATCATCGCCCCGCGGATGCGGATCCCGGCGTAGGTGGCGAAGGTCGCCCCCTGGCCGCCTTCGAACTGCCGCGCGGCCTCGATCAGCCCCACCATGCCCGCCTGCACCAGGTCATCCACCTGAACCGAGGCCGGCAGCCGGGCCATCAGGTGATGGGCGATCCGATTCACCAGCTCGACGTGGTCCGCGACCAGCTGGTCCGGTCCGCCGGTCCCCGCCCGGGCGTATCCTGCAAGTCTGTTCTTTGGCGTGTTCATGCGCTTTGCAGCATCCTTTCGACGAAGAACCCAACTCCCCCGCTGGCGCCGCGGGCCACCGGCCAGCCGTCGACCTTGCGCGCCAGCTCGAGGAACGCCCGTCCCGCCGGGCTGCCCGGGGACTGCTGCACCACCGGCGCCCGTTTCTGCACCGCCTGGCGCAGGGCATCATCCAGCGGAATCACGCCCACCAGATCCAGTATGACCTCCGGCAGATAGGTGGAACAAACCGCCTGCAGCTTCTGCATCACCCGTTCCGCCCCGGCTCGGCCCTGCACCATGTTCGCGACCACGCGGAACCGGTTCACGCCATGATCCCGATGCAGGACCTTGATCAGCGCATAGGCGTCGGTCATCGATGCCGGCTCGTCGGTGACCACCACCAGGGTCTCCTGCACGGCCTGACAGAAACTGGTCACCGACTCCTGCAACCCGGCCGCGGTATCCACCACCAGTACGTCCAGCGGTCGCGTATACATGCTGAAGGCCTGGATCAGACCGTGATGTTCCGGCCGGCTCAGGTTGGCCATGGTCGCGATCCCGGACGCGGAAGGCACCACGCGGATTCCCTCCGGGCCCTCGATGATCACGTCTTCCAGATCCTCGACGTCCCCGGTCACCAGGTCGTGCAGCGTCCGCTGCGGACGCAGGCCCAGCAGTACATCGACATTCGCGAGCCCCAGATCCGCATCGAACAGCATGACCTCGCGTCCCAGACGGGCCAGTCCGACCGACAGGTTGACCGAGACATTGGTCTTGCCGACCCCGCCCTTGCCCGAGGCCACCGCGACCACCTTCAGGGGCTTAGTGTTGTGTGACATGACGTCCCTTCAGCACCGGTTGAATCATTTCCAGCGGGGCGGGCTCCTCGCCCGCGGCCGGCTCGTCCGCGGATCGCGGTCGCCGCGCCTCGCGTTCCGTCGCCTGGCGCCGCCGCCAGGCCTGCATCGCCTCGTCGACCCAGGCATCGGCCGCCCCGTGCTCGGGTTCCTCCTGTAGCGCCAGGCGGGTCAGATGTCCGGTATCCACGCGATGGAAGTCCTCGGCGATGCGCTGGCCGTCGCTCATGAACGCAACACCCAGCGGCTGGTCCAGCAGTACCGAAAGCACCTCGCCCAGCTGTTCCGCCTCGTCCAGCTTGGTCAGTACCAGGGCCGAGGGTTCCGTGGGGGCAAATGCCTCCAGCACCCGCCGCAGGGCCATCCCCTGGGTGGTGGCCGCGATCACCAGCCAGGTCTCCGCGCGCACGTCGGCGGGCATGTCCGTCAGCAGGGGTTCGCGCGGGGCGGTACGCGGCGACTGTCCGGCGGTATCCACCAGGATCAGGTGCCCGCTGCCCGCCGAGCGCCGCGCCATCTCGCGCAGCTCGGCCTCCGTCTCCACCACACGCACCGCGGTTCCCGCCATCTGGCCGAAGGCCTGCAACTGCCGCGTCGCGCCGATGCGCTGCGCGTCCATGGTGACCAGGGTGACCGAATCCGGCCCCATGCGGCGGATCTGGCGCAGTGCAATCCGGGCAATGGTGGTGGTCTTGCCGACCCCGGTCGGTCCCTCCAGCGCGAGCACCCCGCCCTCGTCGAGGATCGAGGCGCGCGCGGTGACGATGGCACCCGACAGGCGTGCCCGCAGGCGCTCCCATGCCTCCTCCGAGCTGTGATCGTCGAGGATGCTGCCGGCCAGGCTGCGCGCCAGCGGCTCGCGGAAGCCCAGATCCATCAGCCGCGCCTTGCATTCGGCCGCCAGTGGATGCCGCGCCGCCCAGCGGGCCTGCTCGTTCTCTTCGTACTGCCGCGTCAGCAGACTGCGCAGATCCCGCAGTTCCTGACGCATCGCGGACACCTCGGGGTCGGTGGGCCATTGCGGGGCCGGCCGCTGCCGGGACCCGGCAGCCGATCCCCCGCCGGCGGAAGCCGCCGCGGGCTCCGGCGCGCGCGAGTGCTCACCACGTGGCGCCGATTCATCGCGCACACCCTGGCGCATCGATTCCCGGGCGGAGCGTGCCCCGCTGCCGGCGTCGTCCTGCCGCGGGGCACCCCGGCCGTCACCCTCTGCCGTTCCGGCGGGCTCCTCGCCGCCATCGAGGGCCGCGACCACCTCCAGCCAGCCGTCGACCCGGCGGCTGGACAGGATCACGGCGTCCTCGCCCTGCTCCTCGCGGACCTGGCGCATCGCGTCGCGCATGTCCCGTGCCCGGTATCGTCTGACATTCATCGTTCGCTCTCCCGCCGATCGTTGACTGGTGCTTCAGGCCATGCCCGTTCGCACATCACGCCGACTTCTTGTCTGCTTCATCCTGTCCCACCGTGGCCACCACCCGGATCCGCCGGTTGTCCGGGATCTCGGTGAATGCGAGGACGGTCAGGTTGCGCACCGCGCCCCGCAGCCACCCGGCGATCCAGGAGCGGATTTCCGGGGCCACCACCAGCACCGCCGGCTGTCCCGCCGCCTCCTGACGCTGGGCGGCCTCGCCCACCGATCGTTGCAGGCGTTCGGCCAGGCCCGGCTCCAGTCCGACGGTGTCGCCATTGCTGCCCTGCAGAGACTTATGCAAGAGCTGTTCCAACGAGGGGTCGAGGGCGATCAGGGGCAGTTCCTCCTCCGGTCCCACCAGGTCCTGGACGATGGAGCGCGACAGGGCGACCCGCACTGCGGCGGTCAAAGTGCCGGGATCCTGACTCTTGGCACCCTCCTCTGCCAGGGTTTCGGCGATCGTGCGCAGATCGCGGATGGAGACCTGTTCGGCCAGCAGGTTCTGCAGCACCTTCAGGATCACGCTCAGCGACAGCGTCTTCGGCACCAGGTTTTCCACCAGCTTGGGCGAACGCTGCGCCAGCTGGTCCAGCAGGTGCTGGGCCTCCTCGTGGCCGATCAGCCGGTGCGCGTTTTCGCGGAACACCTGCGACAGATGGGTCGCGATCACCGTGGACACGTCCACCACGGTGTACCCCGCCCCCTGCGCCTGTTCGCGGTTTTCCGGGTCGATCCACAGGGCATCCAGGTTGAACGTCGGATCCTTGGTCGGCGTCCCCGGTACCTCGCCGAAGACCTCGCCCGGGTTGATCGCCAGCTCCTTGTCCGGGAAAACCTCGGCCTCGGCGACGGTCACGCCCAGCAGGGCGATGCGGTAGGTGTTCGGACTCAGTTCGAGGTTGTCGCGGATATGCACCGGCTGCAGCAGGAAGCCCAGCTCCTGCGACAGCTTGCGGCGCACACCCTTGATCCGCCCCATCAGCTGCCCGTCCTGGGTCCGGTCCACCAGCGGGATCAGGCGGTAGCCGACCTCCAGCGACACCAGGTCCACCGGCGGCACGTCTTCCCAGGACAGCTCGCGGTTCTCCGGCGAGGGTTCCTGCTCGGCCTCCGGCAGACGCTCCACCTCGGCCGCCTCCTCGCGACGCTGGCGCGACATCAGATAGCCACCCCCGGCGGCCAGCGAGGCCAGGCCGAGGAACACCGCATTGGGCATCCCCGGCACCATGCCCAGCGATGCGATCACCCCGCCGACCACGTACATCACGCGCGGGTTGGAGAACATCTGCCCGACCACCTGCTGGCCCATGTCCTGGGTGGTGGACACCCGCGTCACGATGATGGCCGTGGCCGAGGACAGCACCAGCGACGGGATCTGCGCGACCAGCCCGTCGCCAATGGTCAGCAACACATAGTTGGTGGCGGCATCGCCGATCGACATCCCGTGCTGCAGGGCGCCGATGGTCAGTCCGCCGATGATGTTCACGAACAGGATCAGGATCCCGGCGATGGCGTCGCCGCGCACGAACTTCGAGGCCCCGTCCATGGAACCGTAGAAATCGGCCTCCTGGGCGATCTCGTCACGCCGCCGGCGCGCCTCCTCCTGCGTCAGAAGTCCCGCATTGAGGTCGGCGTCGATCGCCATCTGCTTGCCCGGCATGGAGTCCAGGGTGAAGCGGGCGCTGACCTCGGACACGCGCCCCGCGCCCTTGGTCACCACCACGAAGTTGATGATGATCAGGATCGCGAACACCACCAGGCCGACCGCGTAGTTGCCGCCGACCACGAAGTCGCCGAAGGCCTGGATGACCTGCCCGGCCGCGTCCGTCCCGGTGTGCCCTTCCAGCAGGATCACCCGGGTGGAGGCGATGTTCAGCGCCAGACGCAGGAGCGTGGCCACCAGCAGTACCGTGGGAAACACCGCGAATTCCAGCGGCCGCGGGGTGTACACCGCGACCATGATCACCACCAGCGACAGCGCAATGTTGAAGGTGAACAGCACGTCCAGCGCCACCGGCGGCAGCGGCAGCACCATCATCGACAGCATCGCGATCAGCAGCAGCGGGGCGCCCAGCCCCCAGCGGCCCATGCCGCTCAGGCGATCGAGGAAGCTCATGCGTCATCCTCCCGGCGCCGGCCGTGGCGTCCCTGGTGGGGATCGAGATATTCGTCCGGCACCGGCAGGTCGTCCGGCATGTCCACGCCCTGGTCGGCCCGCTTGAGCTGATACACGTAGGCGAGGATGCGCGCCACGGCCACGAACAGGCCGTCGGGAATCTCGCGGTCCAGGTCGGTGGTGAAATACAGTGCGCGCGCCACCTTCGGTGCCTCGACCCGAATGATGTCGTGCTCGTCGGCGATCTCGCGGATATTCGCCGCGACCTCGTCGACGCCCTTGGCCACCACCTTCGGCGCCGACATCTTCGAGGCCTCGTAGACGATCGCCACGGCATAGTGCGTGGGGTTGGTGATCACCACGTCGGCCTTCGGCACCTCTTCCATCATCCGGCGCTGGGCCATTTCCTGCTGTTGCTGGCGGATCTTCTGCTTGACCTCGGGCTTGCCGTCGGTCTCCTTGTACTCGTCCTTGAGCTCCTGCCGCGTCATCCGCAGCTGCTTCTGGTGATTCCACATCTGGAACGGCGCGTCGATCGCCGCGACGATGATCAGCGCCGCCGACACCGCGATGAAGGTGCCGAGCGCGATCTGGGCCGCATGCGACACGCCCTGGTGCAGTGGCTCGTAGCCCAGTCCCAGGAGACGGTCGGAGAAGGTCCACAGGGTCAGCATCGCGACCGTGCCAACCAGCGTGAACTTGGCGAGGGTCTTGCCGAACTCCATCAGCCCCTGCCAGGAAAATATCCGCTGCAGGCCCTTGATCGGGTTCAGCTTCGACGCCTTGGGCGCCGCCGCCTGCCAGGAGAAATTGGCGCCGCCGATCAGGATCGGCGCCATCACCGCCGCCACCATCAGGATCCCGAACAATGGCAGCAGAGCCATCAGCGTCTGAAAGATCTGATCGGCCAGGTACGGCAGCAGCAGATCCGGGTCATGGGCCAGCTCCGGCTCGAAGTCCAGACGGGCCCGGGTCTGGTTGGCCAGCTGTCCGCCCAGGGTCGGGCCGAAGAACAGCATGAAGATCCCGGCGGTGATCAGCACCAGAAAGGTCGACAGCTCCCGCGAGCGCGGGACCTGACCCTTCTCGCGCGCCTCGCGGAGCCGTTTCTGGGTCGGCTCTTCGGTTTTTTCCTGTCCGTTCTCGTTCTCGGCCATGTCAGAACCCCAGCAGGACCTGCATCAGTCCGAAACCTTCCATGGCCAGCTCGCCCACGCGCTCGGGCAGCCCGGGCAGGATCAGCAGCAGGAGGACGAAGCCCATCAGGATCATCATCGGGAAGCCGACGGCGAAGATGTTGAGCTGAGGGGAGGCCCGCGTGATGACCCCCATGGAGATGTTCACCACCAGCAGCGAGGCGACTGCGGGCAGCGCCACCAGCACCGCCCCGGCAAACATCGTCTGGCCGAACAGCGCCACCTGCATGAAGGCCTCCGCATCCAGTCCGGACGGCGCGACCGGCATGGTCTCGAAGCTCGCCAGCAGCAGTTCGAACAGGATCAGGTGGCCGTTCAGGGCGAGAAAGATCAGCGTCGCCATGGTCACGAACACCGTGGAGATCACCGGTACCTGAATGCCCTGCGCCGGATCCATGACCGAGGCGAAGCCCAGCCCCATCGACAGGGCCACCACCTCCCCCGCCTGCGTCAGTGCGGAGAACACCAGCTGCAGGATGAAACCCATGGTCAGGCCGATCAGGACCTGATGCAGGGTCACGATCGCCCCCTCCAGGCTGATCGGATCCACCTCGGGCAGGGCGGGCTCCTGCATCGCCACCACCACCGCCAGCACCAGCGCCAGGCCCATGCGCATGCGCGCGTTCAGCTGGTCGCCCCCGAAGATCGGCATGACCACCAGCATCGCGCCAATCCGGGCCAGCGGCCACATCACTGCGGCCACCCACACCAGCATCTGGTCGGTGGTGATCTCCACGAGGCCCCCTAGCCCACCATTCCCGGCGCGTTCTCGTACAGGCGCTCGGTGAACTCGATCACCAGCGACAGCATCCAGTGTCCACTGATCAGCAGCGCGGCGAACATCGCCAGCAGCTTGGGAATGAATGACAGGGTCATTTCCTGGATCTGGGTCGCCGCCTGCAGCATGCCGATCGCCAGGCCCACGGCCAGCGCCGTCAGCAGCGGCGGCGCCGCCAGCAGGACCACCACCATCAGCGTCTCGCGCCCGATATCCACGACCGTTTCGGGTGTCATCCGCCTCTCCTAAACAAAAAAGCTGGTTGCCAGCGTGTTCATCAGCAGGGCCCAGCCGTCCACCAGCACGAACAGCATCACCTTGAACGGCAGCGAGATGATCAGCGGCGACAGCATCACCATGCCCATCGACATCAGCACCGAGGCCACCACCAGATCGATGATCAGGAACGGGATCAGGATCAGGAAGCCGATCTGGAACGCCGTCTTCAGCTCACTGGTCACGAACGACGGCACCAGCAGCGACAGCGGGATGTCGTCCGGATCCTCGAAGCCGTCGATGCCGTTGATCTCCGCGAACATGCGCAGATCGCTTTCGCGGGTCTGCTCCAGCATGAAACCCCGCAGCGGCTGGATACCCGTTTCCAGGGCCTCTTCGGTGCCGATCTCCTCGGCCAGGTAGGGCTCCACCGCCACCTCGTGGATCTCTTCGAACACCGGCGCCATCACGAACAGCGTGAGAAAGAACGCCAGCCCGATCAGGATCTGGTTGGACGGTGTCTGGGACGTGCCCAGGCCCTGGCGCAGGATCGCCAGCACGATCAGGATCCGGGTGAAGGCGGTCATCATGATCAGGGCCGCCGGCAGCAGGGTCAGCAGCGTCATCAGCACGAGGATCTGCAGGGTCACCGACCAGGTCTCCCCGCCGTCCTCGTCCGTGGTGATGGTCACCGCCTCGATGCCCTGCCCCACCTGCGCGCCGGCCAGGCCGGGCAGCAGCCACAGCCCCAGCAGCAGCCAGGGCAAAAAGCTCCGCAGACTCACGACTCCTGACCTCCCCCGCCGGCGCGGCGCGAACGTACCGCGCGTTTGAGCACGCCGGAAAAATCGGGGCCTTCGCCGCCGGCGGGCACCTCGACCGGCGTCTCCATGGTGTGCAGCGTCCGGATCCCCGAGGGCGCCACGCCGATCAGCACCTGTTCATCACCCACGCGAACCAGCATCAGCCGTTCACGGGCACCCACCGAGCGGACCGACTGAACATCGATCATCTGCCGACCGTGGCCCACGCTCCCCTGGGTACGCCGGAGCACCCAGGCCAGCACCACGATCGCCACGATCACGATCATCAGCCCGCCAATCAGCTGCGTCAGGTAGGCCGCAGCGTTCATTGCGCCGCCGTCCTCGTCGGCCAGGGCGCCGGCCGGCAGCAGCGCCAGCAGCCAGAGCGATCCGGGAAGAACACGCGAGCACATGACTATTTCAGCTTCCGGATGCGTTCGCTGGGGCTGATCACGTCGGTCAGGCGGATCCCGAATTTCTCGTTCACCACCACGACCTCGCCGTGCGCGATCAGGGTCCCGTTGACCAGCACGTCCAGCGGCTCCCCGGCCAGGCGTTCCAGTTCCACCACCGAACCTTGGTTGAGCTGGAGCAGATTACGAATCGGGATGCGGGTGCGGCCGATCTCCATGGAGATGGTCACCGGCACGTCCAGCACCATGTCCAGATTCACGTCTTCTTCTTCGCCGCCCCCGGAATCGGTGAGTTCATCCGGTTCCAGCGGCTGCGCATTCGGATCCGGCTTGTGCTTGCGTTCCCGCTCGCCCCCGGCAGCCGCCTTGCTGCGGCCGCCGGTGCCAGTGGAGGCGGCGTTGGCCGCATCGCTCTCGTGCGAATTGGACTGCGCCTGGGCCAGCAGCGCGTCGGGGTCCTCCGCCTCGCCCCCGGAGCTGTCATCCTGCTCCGCCAGGGCCGCAGCCCATTCATCGGCCAGGGCATCCTGATCCACCGACTCCTCGCCGTCGCCCTGTTCGGTTTCCTGATCCGGACGCTTGTCGTCGTCTGCCATCGTCCTGTCCTCTTGCCTATCGTTGTACGCGACCGGTGATCTTGATCGCGTTCTGGCCATTCGAAACCCCGAACTTGCCGCGCAGCAGCGGGATGTCCTCGACCTTCAGAGTGACTTCTTCGGGGATGTCCACCGGAATGATGTCGCCCGGCTTGATGTCCAGCAGCTCCTGCACGGTGACCTCCGCCTCGGTGAGCACCGAGGAGATCTCCACGTCCGCGTCCTGAACCTCTTCCCGCAGGGCGTTCATCCAGCGCTGATCGACATCGGAGCGATCCGACTGGATACCGGTATCCAGCTGCTCGCGGATCGGTTCGATCATCGAATAGGGCAGGGTCACGTGGAGATTGCCGCCGCCCCCATCCAGCTCGATGTGGAATTCGTTGATCACAACGATCTCGGTGGGGCTCACGATGTTCGCGAACTGGGGGTTGACCTCGGAGTTGAGAAACTCGAAGTCGATGTCCATGACCGGCTCCCAGGCCTTGGTCATGTCCTCGAACGCGCCCTCGAGGATGCTGTGCACCACCCGCATCTCCATCGGGGTGAAGTCACGGCCCTCGATGCGGGTATAGAAGCGCCCGTCGCCGCCGAAGAAGTTGTCCACCAGGATGAACACCAGCTTGGGGTCGAACACGAACAGTCCGGTGCCATGCAGCGGATGCGCGCGTACCAGATTCAGGCTGGTGGGCACGAACAGGGAGTGCATGTACTCGGAAAACTTGGTCAGCCGGGTGCCGCTGACCGAGATCTCGGCCGAACGCCGCAGCATGTTGAACAGCCGCACGCGCAGATGCCGCGCAAAACGCTCGTTGATCATCTCGAGCGTGGGCATGCGCCCGCGCACGATGCGATCCTGGGTGGCGAAATTGAACTCGCGCGCCTGACCGTCGTGGGGAAACTCTTCCTCCTCGGTCTCGACGTCGCCGGAATCGACGCCGTGCAGCAGCGCGTCGATCTCGTCCTGGCTCAGGATGTCGGTTTGCTGTGCCATGACGCGGCCTTACTGCATGACCAGTTCGGTGAACACCACGCGCTCCAGATCGGAGGGCGCTTCGCGCGACTCCAGGATCGCACGGACAGTGGCCGTCAGCTCCTCCGCCAGCGCTTCCTTGCCTTCCCGCGTGTTCAGCTCGGTATATTCCTGATCCGAGAGGATGCCGAGGATGTCGTTGCGGACTACGGGCAGGTGATCCTCCACGGCTTCCAGCACCGCCGGGTCGGTGGACACCAGACCGATCTGCACGCGCAGGAACTGCACGCTTCCCGGGGCATCGATGTTCACCGTCATGGGATCGAGCGACGAATAGTGGCGCTCGGGCGGCAGATCTTCCGCCGTTTCGTCAGCGTCCTGCGACAGCAGGTACCAGGCGGCCGCGCCCCCGCCGCCGGCGAGCAGAACCGCAACGACCAGGAGGATGATGATCATCCATTTCCTGCCGCCGCCCCCCTTGTTCTCGAGTTCGACTTCCTTCTCCGCCATGACACACCCGCATTGCGTGGATTCGCTGACGGAACCCAAGCAAGCGCGGTGCCATGAATCATTACTACTTTATAAACAGAGAGTTGAACCCACTTTAGGGGTGTCGTTCGTCATCCCGAGGGTCGAGCGCCCGGCGTATGCGTCAACGAACCGGACGCTCCATCGAGCGAGAAGTCGAGATTCTGGCGGCCGGTCTGCCGGAACGGGCCTCAGGCAAACAGGTCCACCCGACGGTTGAGGAAGGAAAGGGTGCTGCCGGGAGCGACGGGACCTTCATCGTCGTCGCTCCCTTCGCCCTCCGCACCCGTGGCGACGCCGGGTTCATCCCCGCTTCCGTAACCGTCGCCGGCCATCTCGGTATCCGCGGAATCGTCCGGCGGTTCATCCGACACCGAGGCATCGGCGAGCTCGAGCCCGCTGTCGGCGAGACTGTCACGCAGGCGCGGCATTGCCGCTTCCAGCACCTCACGGGTCACGGGGTTGGTACTGAAGAACTGTACACTGGCACGGTCCCCCTCCATGCTGACCCGCACATCCAGGACCCCCAGCTGAGGCGGATGCAGTTTCATCTCGGTGCGCCCGCCGCGGGCCTGCGCCATCATCTGGATCTGCTCCGCAAGCTGGCGATCGCCCGAAGTCTGCAGCAGGCGGGTCAGATCCAGCCGCATCCCGCCGCCCCGCGCACCCTCGGCATCGGAGGCCTGGGCTGCCGGCTGGGCCAGTGCCTGGGCATTCTCACGGCCGCTGCGCGCCGATTCCGAGGCCTGCGTCAGCCACTGGGCCAGGACCTCGGTGGTCCCTTCACGCGAGCCACCGCCGGTCAGCGCCCCGGGAGCCAGTTCCTGCAGCCGCGACCCCGGGTTCTGCCCTTCCGGACCGGTTTGCAGGAACAGGCGCATCAGGGAAACCGGGATGCCGTCGCCCGCCGCTCCGGACTCGGGCCCGTCTTCCAGCAGACTGCGCAGCTCGCGGCCGTCGATTTCTCCGTCACCTTCCTCGCCGGTCAGCCAGCCGGGCGGCAATTGCATGCCGTCCACAGCGGTCAGATCCTGCCCCTGCAGGAGATCCTGGAACCGCTGGATCAGTCCTTCCAGATCCAGCTCGGCCAGCTCGGAATCATCCACCCCGAGCGCGCCCAGCATCGCTTCCAGCTGCGGGCGGAGTGCCTTCAGGAAACCGTCTTCCCCGCCTTTTCCCTTGTCTTTCAATTCCTTGAGCCGATCCATGCCCTCGCCGCCGTCGAGCAGCTGTGCCAGCGCTCCCAGCCCCTGTCCCGATGCCTGTGCTGCGATCATGTCCCGTCCTCGCCTGTTGCGCGCACCGCGCGCGTCCGCCCCTGCGGGGTCTGCGTATCCATACCTTTCAAGATTCCTGCCAGTTCACCGTGCGTTCGCCGGATTCCGGTTCCCGTGCGAAGGCCTGGCGGGTCGCCCACATGTCCTGCTCCACCTGCTGCCGCCGGGCCTGATGACGCTGGCCTTCGGCTCGCGTGCGTTCCAGCAGCTTTTCCAGCGACATGCAGTCGCGATGGTGTTCCAGCCATTGCTCGCGAGCCGTCTCCACCTGGCTTTCGGCCGCCTGGATGCGCAGGGCCTGCTGTTCCAGCGCCTCGCGTAGCTTCTGCCGCATGCCGGCCAGCCATTTGAGGGTGTTGGGGTCCTGAGGCATGGAGGCCGCCAGGTATTCCTGCTGGAAGGTTTCCAGCTGCTCGCGCTGGGCCTCGGCCGCGTTCAGCTGAGCGATGCGTTCGCCCAGTTCGCGAGTCGCCTCGGTCTCGCCGATCTGGCGGATACGCAACAGCCGTTCGATGCGCTGCGGATTCATGCCCCGCCCCCGGTGAGTGCGACCAGCTGATCCCGCGCGGTGGCAAAATCCACCCCCTCGGTCGTGCCCTGCGCCAGGAACTGCTCCAGCCGGTCATGCATCGCCACGGCCTGGTCGAGGTGCGGATCGGCACCCTTGCGGTAGGCCCCCACCGAGATCAGGTCACGGTTGCGCTGATAGGTGGCGGCCAGATCACGGAACCGCCGTGCCGCCTTATCGTGCTCCGGGGTCGTCAGGGCACTCATCACGCGCGAGATCGATGCACCGACGTCGATGGCCGGGTAGCGACCGGTCTCGGCGATCTCGCGCGAGAGCACCACATGCCCGTCAAGGATCGCCCGCGCGGCGTCCACGATCGGATCGTTCGGATCATCTCCCTCGGCCAGCACCGTATAGAATCCGGTGATCGAGCCCCCGCCCACGTCGCCATTGCCGGCACGCTCCACCAGCTGCGGCAGGCGCGCGAACACCGAGGCCGCATAGCCCTTGGAGGCCGGCGGCTCGCCGATGGCCATCGCGATCTCGCGCGCGCCCTGGGCGAAGCGGGTCAGCGAGTCCATCAGCAGCAGCACGTTCAGCCCCTGATCGCGGAACTGTTCCGCCACCGTGGTCGCCACCCAGGCCCCGTGCTGGCGCAGCAGCGGCGACTGATCCGCCGGCACCGCCACCACCACCGTACGCCGGCGGGATTCCTCGTCGAGGATCTCGTGGATGAAATCGTTGACCTCGCGCCCGCGTTCACCGATCAGCCCGACCACGATCACGTCGGCGCTGGTGTGGCGGGTCATCATCCCCAGCAGCACGCTCTTGCCCACGCCGGAACCGGCGAACAGGCCCAGCCGCTGGCCGCGCCCGACCGACAGCAGCGCGTTGATCGCGCGTACGCCGGTATCCAGAGGCTCGCGCACCGGTGCGCGCGACAGCGGGTTGATCGGCTGTCCGTTGAGGGTGGCACGATCATGCGTTCGGATCGGCCCGAGGCCGTCCAGTGGCTCGCCACGGGCGTCGATCACCCGCCCCAGCAGGCCATTGCCCACCGGGATCGAACGCTGGGTGTCCACCGGCTCGATGCGGGCCCCGGGTACCAGCCCGGCGGCCGCCTCCTCCGGCATCAGGAACGTCCGGTCGTTCTGGAATCCGACGACCTCGGCGGGCACGGTTTCGCCGCGTTCGCCATGAATCAGGGCGCGGCCGCCCAGCGGCAGGCGCAGGCCCTCGGCCTCGAGGGTCAGACCGGTCACGCGCGACAGGATCCCCTGCGACTGCGGGGCCGCCACCCGTTCGACCCGCCCGCGCGACTGCTCCAGCCGTTCGCGCAGCCCCGCGGTGAGCCCTTCGCGCTGGCGTGTATGGGCATCGCGAATACTGGCGGTCATGCCGGATCCTCCTCATCACGGGCCGACGCATCGTCCCCGGGTTCCTTTCGCTTCTCCGTACCCGCCCCGTCATGCGCCGACGTCGTGACCGGCTCGCGCGGCTCCGGATCCGTGTCCGGCACGCTCGCGTGGCCGTCCCAGATGGCCTCCACGGCCTGCCGCAGGCGGCGCTCCAGACTGGCATCCACTTCGGACGCACCCGCCTCGACCCGACAGCCACCCCGCGCCAGTTCCGGGTCCGGGATCCAGGTGATCTCGCCCGCCTGCGCGGACCCCCATTGCTCCACCAGGGCCTGATCCTCGGGATGCAGGTGCACCCGCACGCTGCGGTTGCGCCCCGGCAACTGCCGCATCGCCTCGTCCAGCACCTCGCGGATGATCTCCGGTCGGGTCTGCAGCTCCACCCGGATCACCTGGCGCGCCAGCGCGGTCACCAGCGACAGCAGTTCCGGTTCCAGGGCATCAGCAGCTTCGGCGAGCGGATCACTGAGGCCCTGACCCACCGACTCCAGGGCCGCCACGGCCTCGCGCAGCTTCTTTTCCTCGCGCGCCCGCGCCGCCTTTTCGGCCTCCTGTTTGCCCAGTTCATGGCCCTCGGCGTAGCCCCGCTCGAAACCGTTCTGGCGCGCCTCTTCCTCGATCGCCTCGATCTCGGCGGCGGTGGGCAGGCGCCGCTGTTCCGGCTCGTTGCCGTTCTCGTCGAACTCCGGCGGCTCCCACAGGGAGGCCGCGCTGGCGGACCCGGCGTCGTGCACGCTCACAGCATCTGCTCCCCGCCCTTGCCGCCAAGCACGATCTCACCGTTCTCCGCCAGGCGGCGAGCGACCTGCAGGATCTCCTTCTGCGCCCCCTCGACCTCGGACACGCGCACCGGCCCCTTGGCTTCCAGGTCCTCGCGCAGCATTTCGGCGGCGCGTTTGGACATGTTGCTGAAGATCTTGTCTTTCAGGTCGTCGTCGGCACCCTTCATCGCCAGCACCAGGGACTCGGTGGACACCTCCCGCAGCAGGGTCTGGATCCCGCGGTCGTCGACGTCGATCAGATTGTCGAAGACGAACATCAGCTCTTCGATACGCCCGGCCAGGTCCTGGTCCATCTCGCTGACCGTATCCATGATCTCCGCCTCGCGCGACCCGTCCATCAGGTTCATGATGTCCGCGGCCGTCTTCACCCCGCCGACCATCGAGGTCTTGGCGGTGTTGTTGCCGGAAAGCTGACGGTCGAGGATGTCATCCAGCTCCTGCAGCGCGGAGGGCTGCACCCCGTCCAGGGTCGCGATGCGCATCACCACGTCGGACTGCACCCGCTTGGGCAGGTAGCTGAGGGTCTCGGCGGCCTGGTCGGCGTCCAGATGCGACATCACGATCGCCACGATCTGCGGGTGCTCGTTGCGCAGCATGTCGGCGATCGCGCGCGGGTCCAGCCACTTCAGCGCGTCGATGCCCTTGGAATTGCGCCCCAGCAGGATGCGATCGATCAGGCCCTCGGCCTTGTCCTCGCCCAGCGCGTTCTGCAGCACGCTGCGTACATAATCATCGGCGCCAATACCCAGCGCGGTCTGCTCGCGCACGTGCCCGGAGAAGTCCTCCAGCACCGCGTTCACGTCGGTGCGCGAGATGCGCTCCATGTTGGCCATGGCCGCGCCGATCTTCTGGACCTCCTTGGGCCCCATGTGGCGCATGACCTCGGCGGCGGAATCCTCACCGAGGCTCATCATGAACACGGCCGCCCGTTCCGCGCCATCCAGTTTGGACTTCTTGCTATCGGCCATCTTCGTTCAACCAGGTCTTCATTACCTGCGCCACGCGTTTGGGATCTTCCTTCACCATCCCCCGCACGGCCTCGAGGTCCATCTCCTGCTGATCCTCTTCGGGCCCGGTCAGCGAAGCCACCGCGGAGCCCTCACCGCTGGGACCGCCACCACCGGCCGCGGATTCCCCGCTCTGGTCGGTCAGAGCCAGATTCTCGTCCGATTCCGCCTGCGGCTGCTGTGCCGGGCGCGCGGTTGCACCGCTCATCAGATGTTTCAGGGCCGGACGGATCACGGTCAGCAGGATGATCAGGGCCAGCAGCAGCGCCCCGATGAGCCTGGCCAGCTCCATGAACCAGGCCTGCGTCCAGAACGGGCGTTCTTCCTCGACGATTTCTTCTTCCACCGGCGCCTCGAACGGAGCACTGACCACGTTGATCGAATCCCCGCGCTGCTCGCTGAAGCCCACTGCCTGGCGGACCAGGTTCTCCAGACGCTCGATCTCCTCGGCGTCGCGTGCGACGCGCTGGACCTCGCCATCCTCGCCCACTTCCTCGCGGAAATCGACCACCACGGCGGTCGACAACCGCTCGACGCCGCCGGGCATTTCGCGGATGTGAGCGATGCGGCGGTCGACTTCGTAATTGCGCGTCGCCGAGCCCGAACGTTCACCGGTCGCCCCGTTCTCCGCGTTCTCGGCACCTTCGCCTTCTTCTTCGCCCACGGCACCCCCGGCAGGCGGCTGATTGGTCAGCGCGCCCGGCACGCCCATCGGTCCTTCGCCCGCGTCCCCGCGGACATCCTCGGAGATCTGCTCCGAGCGCAGCGCGATGGTGTCGGGGTCGTAGAGTTCTTCGGTACGTTCGATTTCCGAAAAATCGATGTCCGCCGATACCTGGACCCGCACGCGGTCGCCGCCCACGAGCGGCGACAGCAGGTCCCGGATCGCCTCGGCATAACGGCGCTCCACCTGACCCTGGAACGACAGACGGTCGCCACTGCTGCGCATGCCGCCCTCTTCCATCCCGTCCTCGGTCAGCAACCGGCCCTGCTGGTCGACCACGGTCACGTTTTCGGGCGACAGGTCCGAGGTACTGGAGGCCACCATGTGGACGATGGCCCGGACCTGCGATTCGCTCAGGGAGCGGCCCCCGTGCAGGTGCACGGTGACCGAGGCGGTCGCCGGCGTGCGTTCACGCACGAAGACCGAATCCTGTCCTTCGGCAATGTGCACTCGGGCACGCTCGACCGCATCCAGCGAGGAGACGGTACGGCCCAGCTCGCCTTCCATCGCCCGGCGATGGCGCGCGCTTTCCATCATCCGGCTGGTGCCGATCCCGGTGTCCTCCTGCAGGAGTTCGAAGCCCACATCCCCGGAGCGCGGCAGCCCTTCACCGGCCAGATGCAGGCGGGCTTCACCCACATCGCCGCGCGGTACCTTGATCTGACCGGTATCCGTATCAATGCGGTAGCGGATGCCGGCCCCGTCCAGCGCGGTCACCACCTCCGCGGCCTCGTCCTGCTCGAGCGACGAATACAGCGGGACGAAGGTGGGACTCGTCGCCCAGAACACGATCCCCGCGATCACGGCCAGCGCACCGGCCAGCATGCCGATCAGGGCCAGCTGCCGGCCGGCCGGCATGGTGCCGAAATCCTTGATGCCGCCGCTGACGACGGCGGGCAGAGTTTGCTGTGCTGCGGCCATGATCACGTCTCTCCGGAGGGATTACAGGCCTACACCTGCATCCGCATGATTTCCTGATAGGCATCCAGCAGGCGGTTGCGCACCTGATTGGTGGCCTCGAACGCCAGGCTGGATTTGTTCATCGCCACCATCACCTGCGGCAGGGACACGTTTTCATCACCCAGTTCAAAACGGGTCTGCAGATCGGTCGCCTCCTGCTGCACCTCGTTCACGTTGCGCAGCGAGTCACGCAGGACGTTCTGGAAGTCGGCGCCGCCGGCCTGACCGGTTCCGCCTCCGGACGCAGGAGCCTCGACGCTCCCGCTTTCCGAGAGCTGCCGCATCTGCTGCAACACGTTCTGGATCTGCATTTCACTCATGCGTTACCTCCGGCTTCCACACGGGACGACGGTGCCTCGCCCCCGCTCAACCCAATCCCAAGCAAATGCCGGGCCAGGTTCTCAGACCACTCCGGTGCGGGGGACATGGATGCCCGATTCGCGCAGTCGGGCGAGCTTGTAGCGCAGGGTGCGCGGGCTGATTCCCAGCCGTTCCGCGGCCTCCTTGCGTCGCCCTCCCGCTTCTCGCAACACGTTGAGGATCACCCGGCTTTCCTGGGTCTGCAGGGTCTGTTCCAGCAGAGGGGCCGACGGGATGTCGTCATCCGAAGCCGCCGGAACGGAAGGAGCGCCAGCCGCACTGACACCTTCGCCATGCTCCAGCATGTCGGCATCCAGCCAGATGGACTCGGCGGTGACCCGCCCGTCGCTGCGCTCGCCGGCCAGGGTGGCCGCCCGTTCCATCACGTTGGCCAGCTCGCGGGCATTCCCGGGCCAGTCATGCCCCATCAACCGCGATTCGGCCTCCGGTGCCAGTTCCACCAGCCGGCCCTGGCTTGCGCGGGTCAGCAGCGCCCGCGCCAGCGACGGAATGTCCTCCGGCCGCTCGCGCAGCGGCGGGATCCGCACCGGGAACACGCTCAGGCGGTAATACAGGTCCTCGCGGAGCACCCCCTCCGCCACCGCCTTGCGCAAATCACGATTGGAGGTTGCGATCACCCGCACGTCGACCGGACGGGTGCGCCGCCCGCCCAGCGGTTCCACTTCCCGTTCCTGCAGCACACGCAGCAGCTTGGGCTGCAGATGCACGGGGATTTCCGTCACCTCATCCAGCAGCAGCGTGCCCCCGTCCGCCTGTACGAACTTGCCGGGCCGCGCCTCGATCGCGCCGGTAAAGGCCCCCTTCGCGTGCCCGAACAGCAGGGCCTCCAGCATGGCCTCGGGCAGAGCGGCGCAGTTGATCGCCTCGAACGGCCCCTGAGCCCGGGCCGAGCGCGCATGGATCTGCCGCGCCAGCACCTCCTTGCCGACCCCCGACTCGCCAGTAATAAAGACCGTCGCAGCGGTTTGCGCGATCCGTTCGGCAAAGGCATCCAGCGAACGCATGCGCTCGCTGTGCGCCACCATTTCCGGGATCCGGGCCCGGGTGCCGGGGCCGGGGAGCTGATCGCGCAGCCACTGCGCCAGCGGCGCGGCCATGTCCGGGAGGCCGAAATGGGCATCCACGCCGGCGCGCATGGCGGCGATCTCGTTGTCATGGGTCGCATCCGGACTGATCACCGCGACCGGCAACCGTGCCGGGATCCGTTCACGCAGCGCGGCGGTCGCGGGATGCGCGATCAGGACGACCTCGGGGCGCTGCGCTTCCAGGGAACGTTCGAGCTCCCCTTCGTTGCAGTCCTGGAGGCGAACCCGCGGGATGGTGGCCAGCACCTGCACCACGCGTTCACGCAGGGCGGCGTCGGCATTGACCAGAAGAAGGGTCGCTCGAGGCATCGGTGCAGTCCTGTCGATGGGATTCGGACTGCCTCAAGCAGTTAGTGTGCCACTATGAATAAACCCCGGTTATTCAGGGACCTGCAAACAAGGTTGCCGGTTTTCGTCGGGATCTCGACAGCGGCAAGGCCTTGCCACGGAGGCTCAGCCGTCAGAATCCCGTCCCAGCCCGAACTTGCGCATGCGCTCAACCAGCGTCGTCCGCCGCATGCCGAGCCGCCGCGCGGCCCGCGCCACCACATGACCGGTATCGGCCAGCGCCGCTTCGATCATCGAGCGTTCCAGGTCGTTGAGATAATCGCGCAGATCGACGCCTTCCGGTGGCAGGCCATCCGGTCCCGGCATGTTCGGGCCGGTGGCCGATGCCGACGACCCGGCCGATGCCCCGCCCGGTTCGGCCGCCGCACCGCTGCGATCCTCCACCCCTTCCGGACGCACGCGCGGCGGCAGCTGCCCCAGGTCCACCGGCAGATCGGGGTACATGATGGACAGCTGTTCCAGCAGATTGCCCAGTTCGCGGATGTTGCCGGTCCAGTCCAGACGTTCCAGGTGAGCCACCACCGCCGGCGTCAGGTGCGCGGGGCTGCCCCCTTGTTCGCGCAGCCGCTCCTCCAGCGCCGTGATCAGCTGCGGAATGTCACTGGCGCGTTCGCGCAACGGCGGCAGTTCAATAGGGAAGACGTTGAGGCGGAAGAACAGGTCCTGACGGAAATTCCCCTCCGCCACGGCCTCGTCGAGATTGCGATGGGTCGCGGCGATGATGCGCGCGTGCGTGGTGATGGACTTGTTCGACCCGACCCGTTCGAAAACGCGTTCCTGCAACACCCGCAGCAGCTTGACCTGCATGGGCAGGGGCATATCGCCGATTTCGTCCAGGAACAGCGTGCCGTCCTGCGCCAGTTCGAAACGTCCGGTGCGCGCGGTGAAGGCCCCGGTGAACGCACCCTTCTCGTGACCGAAAAGCTCGCTTTCCAGCAAATCCGGGGGAATCGCGCCGCAGTTGACCGCGACGAACGGCTTGTCGGCGCGATCCGAGGCATCATGGATCGCCCGGGCGACCACCTCCTTGCCGGAACCGGTCTCGCCCAGGATCAGCGCGGTGGCATCGGTTCGCGCAACCTGCGCCACCAGCCGCTTGACCCCGACCATGGTCGGATGGTGGCCGACCAGTCCGGGCACGTCGTCATGCACGCGCTGACCGCCGAACCGCAACCACTGCAGGATCTGGGTCACCCGGGAAACCGACACCGGGTGTTCCACCACCCAGTCCACGGCCTGGTGCTCCACCTTGCCACCGTCGGTCGGCTGGGCCACCACTGGCAGGCTGTCGGGTGCGGCATCCGCCTGGGCCGCGACCGTGGATGCCGGGCCGCACAACCAGATGGCGGCAGGCTCGCGAGGGCCGTCGGTGAGTCCGTTCGCGTCGATGCGTGTCTCGGCCTCGCACCCCATGGAGGCCAGGACGGCCCGCGTGTCGCGGGCGGCATCCGGCTCGCCGCCCAGGGCGATGTGAAGGCCGGTGTCGTCTTCCTCGGGTGTCGCCATGCCGTGAGGGCTCCGGTCGGGGTATGAGTGGCCTCATACGTGAAGCCGATCACAGTATTATAGCGATCACCCGCCCCCGTCAACTTTCTGTCGTTTCTCCGCGACGTCGCGTCGATGCAGACGGAAAATCCACCGCCCCAGGGCGTCGTGCATGCGGTCATCATGCGGGGTCCAGCGGATCAACTGGGCCTCGTTACGACGTGTCGGGGGTTCGACACCCAGCACCAGGGGCTGGGGCAGAAAGTCGCTCAAATACAACGCCAGACGATCGGCATCTTCGGGCAGCGTGCCCTCCGGCAGCACGATCCCGCCACGGCTGATGACGACCGGCCGGACCGACGGGCGTTCGGGCTCCAGCGATTCGGCCAGCAGATGCACCAGCAGGTCCAGCTTGCGTTCCAGCCGCTGCAGTTCCTGGGCGGTCTCGTCCGCCACCCCGTGGGCGGCGTGGTTGCGTCCACCGCCGGCCTCGAACAGTTCGATACCGTCCACCAGACGCTCGGCCAGTTCGCCGTGGGTGAGCGGACGGCTGGTCGGGCCCACCGCCAGCGATGTGTTCACTGTCAGGGTCTCCCCCAGCCAGTCGCTCCAGTCCTGTTCGCTCATTATTTCCCCCTGTGCGGCCGTCGGTCAGCCAACGAATGCCCGGGCGTTGCGGAACAGACGCATCCACGGACCGTCCTCGCCCCACTCCGCGGGGTGCCAGCTGTGCTGCACGGTGCGGAACACCCGTTCGGGATGCGGCATCATGATGGTCGCGCGGCCATCCTCGCTGGTAAAGGCGGTCGCCCCGCGCGGCGAACCGTTGGGGTTGGCCGGGTAGGCCTCGGCCGGGGAGTCGTCGGCCTCCACGTAGCGCAGCGCCGCCTGATCGTACACCGGGGCCTCGCCGGGATATTCCACGCGCCCTTCTCCGTGCGACACCACCACCGGCAGCACCGAGCCCCCCATCCCGTCCAGCAGCACCGACGGCCCCGGCTCCACCCGTACCAGCGACAGGCGCGCCTCGAACTGTTCCGAACGATTGCGCACGAAGCGGGGCCAGTGCCCGGCCCCCGGGATCAGCGGCGCCAGCCGCGACAGCATCTGGCAGCCATTGCACACGCCGAGACTGAAGGTATCGTTGCGCTCGAAAAAGGACGCAAACTGCGTGCGCAGCCCTTCGTGATTGAGAATCGTGCGGGCCCAGCCCCCGCCGGCGCCCAGCACGTCACCGTAGGAAAACCCGCCGCAGGCCGCCAGGCCCTGCATGTCGGCCAGATCCCGCCGGCCCTCGAGCAGGTCCGTCATGTGCACGTCCACCGGCTGGAAACCGGCGCGCTCGAAGGCCGCCGCCATCTCGAGCTGACCGTTGACCCCCTGCTCGCGCAGGATCGCCACGCGTGGCCGCGCCCCGCTGGCGATGAACGGCGCCGCGATATCTTCCGACGGATCGAAATGCAGGCGTTCGGTAAGTCCGTCATCGGCGTCGATGCGTGCGTATTCCTCGTCGGCGCATTCGGGATTGTCGCGCAACCGCTGCATGTGTCGGGTGGTCGCCTGCCACTGGCGCTGGAGCCCTGCGCGCGTCGACTCCAGCAGGTTCCGCCCGGCCTGCGCGACCGTGACCGTCTCGTCTCTGCGCAGACGGGCCACCTCGTGCAGATGCGCGCCGAGACCGGCCTGTTGCATCGTCTCGCGCAGGGCCTCCTCCGCCCCGGCCCGCACCTGCAGGACCGCCCCCAGTTCCTCGTTGAACAGCCAGGCAGCCGGGTCCATCCCCGCCGGCACGTCGATGTCCAGGCCGAGACGCCCGGCAAAGCCCATCTCCAGCAGGGTCGTGATCAGGCCTCCGTCCGAGCGGTCGTGGTAGGCACACAGCAGCCCCTCGCGGCGCAGGTGGCCGACCGCGTCCACGAATGCGCGCAGCGCCGCCGGATCTTCCACATCCGGGGGCACTTCACCGATGCCACCCGCCGTCTGCGCCAGGGCCGAGCCGCCCAGCCGCATCCGGCCGGCCGCCAGATCCACGAACCACAGGCTGCCCCCCTCGCGGGCATCCGGCTCCGGGGTCAGGGTCCGGCGCGCGTCCGTCACCGGCGCGAAGCCCGATACCACCAGGGTTACCGGCGCATGCATGTGGCGCTCGTGACCGTCGGCGTCCTGCCAGACCGTGCGCATCGACAGCGAGTCCTTGCCTACCGGGATGCTGATGCCGAGCTGCGGGCACAGATCTTCGGCAACCGCCCGAACGGTATCGAACAGTGCGGCCTCCTCGCCCGACACCCCCGCAGCGGCCATCCAGTTCGCCGACAGGCGGATCGTCCGGGTGCCTTCGATGTCCGCGGCGGCCAGGTTGGTCACCACCTCGCCGATCGCCATGCGTCCGGAGGCCGGCCCCGAGAGGATCGCCACCGGCGAACGTTCACCCATGGCCATGGCCTCGCCGGTATACCCGTCGAAGTCCGTCAGCGTCACGGCGCAGTCGGCCACCGGCACCTGCCAGGGGCCGACCATGGGATCCCGCGCCACCAGGCCGCCCACCGAACGGTCACCGATGCTGATCAGGAAGTGCTTGGCGGCCACCGCCGGCAGATTGAGGACTCGCTCCAGCGCCTCCGCCAGATCCGTACCGGCCGTTTCCAGCGTCGTGACCGGCGCGGCCCGGCGCGCGTCCTCGCGCGTCATCTTCGGCGTGGCGCCCAGCAGCATGCCCATCGGCATGTCCACCGCCGGCTCGTTGAACAGTCGGTCATCCACCCGCAAGTGGCCGTCATCGGTCGCCTGCCCGACGACCGCGAACGGCGCGCGCTCGCGCTCGCAGATCGCGCGGAAGGTCTCGAGGGCCGCGGCGTCCACCGCCAGCACGTAGCGCTCCTGCGCCTCGTTGCACCACAGTTCCATCGGCGACAGGCCCGGCTCGGCGGTGGGCACTTCGCGCAGTTCCATGTGCCCGCCGCGCCCGGCATCATCCAGGATCTCCGGGATCGCATTGGACAGTCCGCCGGCCCCGACGTCGTGGATGGAACGGATGGGATTGTCCTCGCCCAGCGCGGTGCAGCGATCGATCACCTCCTGGCAGCGCCGCTGGATCTCGGGGTTGCCACGCTGCACCGAGGCATAATCCAGGGCCTCGCTGCTCGAGCCGCTGGCCATCGACGACGCGGCCCCACCGCCCAGTCCGATCAGCATGGCGGGACCGCCCAGCACCACGATCGGCGTCTGTGCGGGCACCTCGCCCTTGTGCACGTGCTCGGCGCGTATCGACCCCACGCCGCCTGCCAGCATCACGGGCTTGTGGTAACCGTACAGGACCTCTCCACCGTCCGGCTGCGGCAACGCGGACTCCAGCGTGCGGAAATACCCGCACAGCGCCGGTCGTCCGAATTCGTTGTTGAAGGCCGCGGCACCGATCGGCCCCTCCAGCATGATGTTCAGCGCGCTCTCGATCCGATCGGGCCGTCCGAAATCCCGCTCCCAGGGCTGTGGATGCGCCGGGATGCGCAGGTTGGACACGGTAAAACCGGTCAGCCCGGCCTTGGGTTTCGACCCGCGCCCGGTGGCGCCCTCGTCCCGGATCTCGCCACCGGAGCCGGTGGCCGCCCCCGGCCACGGCGAGATCGCGGTCGGATGGTTGTGGGTTTCCACCTTCATCAGCACCGGAAGATCCAGGTCCTCGCGACGATACTCGCCATCGGGCCCGGGCATCAGCCGGACCCCCCGGTGGCCTTCGATCACCGAGGCATTGTCGCTGTAGGCGGACAGCACCCCGTCCGGATGGAGCCGATGGGTCTCGCGGATCATCCCGAACAGCGTACGGTCCTGCTCCTCGCCATCCACCACCCAGCGGGCGTTGAAGATCTTGTGCCGGCAGTGTTCGGAGTTCGCCTGTGCGAACATCATCAGCTCGGCGTCGGTCGGGGCCCGTCCCAGCGCTCGATAGCCTTCGGCCAGGTAATCGATCTCCTCTTCCGACAGCGCCAGCCCCAGCTCCCCGTTGGCGCGCGCCAGCGCGCTCCGGGCATCCGGCTCCAGGCCCACCCGTTGCAGCGAACGCGGCGTCTCCGCGCGGAACAGGGCGCCCGCGTCCGCGGGATCCTCGATGACCGCCTCGGTCATGCGGTCGAACAGCGGCGCAGCCATGTCCACAAGATCCAGCCCCTGCGGCAGCTCACCACCCACATACCAGTGGGTACCCCGTTCGATCCGCTCGACGGCGGATTCCAGTCCCGCATGATGGGCAATCTCGGTGGCCTTGGATGACCAGGCGCTGATCGTGCCCGGACGCGGGATCACCACGGGTTCGCGCACCGCCTCGAATGCCGGAGCGGACCAGGCCTCGCCTTCGTCCAGCAGGGCGGCCAGACGCTTCTCCTCGCCCGCATGGAGCCGGCGGTGCAACTGCACGAAATACAGATGACGCGCCGCCAGACGGACCGGCACCCCGGTACGCTCCTCCAGCGCCGTTTCCAGCGTCCGCAGTCGAAAGGAGGAAACCGCCGTGCCGCCTTCAAAAACCCGCATCATCTTCACCCGGTGTGCCGTGGTTGGACCTGTTTCGAGCCGCGCATTGTACCGGAGCACCGCCACCTCCGGGAGAATGTCGGAGGTGCACGGGAACTCCGACTGCGGTACCCTGTCCCAGTAGTTGCAAAGGGGGCGACCTGGATTCGACGCGGGTCGCGAAACCTGAGGTGCATGCCGAGGATGTAGTGAGCCTCGTAAAAATCACTGCAAAAAAATAGTTGCCAACGACGACAACTACGCACTCGCCGCTTAAAACCCGGTAGGGTGCCGTCCGACTGGAGCCGTGCTTGTGCGTCCAGTATCGGGCGTCGACTCTCACAAGCTCGCGGTGAAGCGTGCCCGGCGCGGATCCGTTAAAACTCAACCGGGATCGCCAGACGTCTTCCCTGCCTGTCGGGTAGCGGCTGGTTAAACGCAAAGACAGGATAAGCATGTAGAGCCGAGGGCGGAGGGCCTGCGGACGCGGGTTCGATTCCCGCCGCCTCCACCACATTCTGAAGAAAATCAGGCGCCTGAGGGCGCCTTTTTTTGTTGCTTATGAGCGTTTACCAGGAAGATCTGACGATCACCACGCGGGGCCGCGGCAGCATCGCCGTCACCGATGCCGTGCGCGACATCATCCATCGCTCGGGCATCACCACCGGCACCTGCCACGTCTTCCAGCACCACACCAGTGCGTCGCTGCTGATCACCGAGAACGCCGACCCGGACGTCCGGCGCGATCTGGAGACGATACTGGCCCGGCTGGCGCCCGACGGCGACCCCGCCTACCGCCACGACATGGAAGGCGACGACGACATGGCCGCCCATGCCCGGGCCATGCTGACCCACAATGACCTGACTCTACCGGTGACCCGCGGCCGCCCCGCTCTGGGCACCTGGCAGGGGGTCTTCCTCTGGGAACACCGTTACGCCGGACACGACCGGCGTATCACCGTGACCGTGCAGGGCGAATAACCCGGTTTTCTTCAGCCGGCCGCACCACGGGCCGGACGGGCATGCACGGTGATTTCCTCGCGATCGTGATACAGCTGGCGGGCGTGCACGCGAAATCCGTGCCCGGCCAGCCGGCCCTCCAGCCGATCAAGACATTCCCGCACGGTCTCGTAGCGCTTCTTCATCGGGAGCTTGAGATTAAAGATCGCCTCTTCAGCCCATCCCGCCTCCAGCCAGTCGCCTATGCGGTCCGCGACGCGTCCGGGCCGGTCCACGATGTCGCACACCAGCCAGTGCACCGGACGCGGGGGCATCCAGGTGAACGCATCCTCGCGGATATGCTCCACCTGGCCCCCGGCCATCAGGTCGGCATCCATCGGACCGTTATCCACGGCCTGGACATGCAGGCCATGGCGCACCAGCTGCCAGGTCCAGCCCCCCGGCGCCGCCCCCAGGTCCACCGCCGTCATGCCCTCCGCCAGTCGCTGTTCGCGCTCCTCGGGAGTCAGGAAGTGGAACCAGGCTTCCTCGAGTTTCAGTGCGGAACGGCTGGGCGCTGCGCGCGGGGCCTTCAGGCGCAGGATTCCGCCCGGGCGGTCGCTGCTGCTCTCCGGCGCGGCCAGACCCAGTTGCACACGGTCCCCGGCCGTCCAGAAACAATGCAGCCGACGACCCTGCGCCTCGCCCTGCCCGCGCAGCGCGCCGGCCTTGCGCAAGGCCGAGGCCAGCGGGCGTTCCAGGGCCTTTCCCAGGCGGCCCAGCTCCTTGCCCTCGTTGGTATCCGGCGTCTCGTGCCAGACGGCCTCAAACGCCCAGCCGCTCGCCCGGACCCGTTCCACGACCGGGCTCACCCGATCTTCGCGTGACAGGCCCTCCATCGGATGCAGCGCCGGGAGGCGCTGGCGCGCGAAGATCCGCTCATCCAGGGAAAACGCGTCGCGCAGCGGTGCCGGATCGCCATCGGCCGGCAACAAGCGGACGAAGGCCGCCCCTTCAGCGAACCGTGGATAGACGGCCAGGCCTTCGCGCGCGGCTTCCGCGGCCAGCTCGCCGGCCAGGTCCTTTTCGAATCCTGCCCGGCAATAAAAAAGCAGTTCTTCCATGATCCTCCCCAAGTAATTACGCGCCCCTTCGGCGCCCTGTGGAGCGGCCCCGGCCGCGAATCGCGGCGCCAATCAACACCCCGCGTTGTTCGCGTGCAAGCACGCTCCCATCAAGGGTACCCCGAGAAACCACCCCGGGAGCCTTTCCGGGATCCCTCCTTCACTCGCGGCCTCTCGGGGGCAACAAAAAGGGCCGCCCCTCACGGGACGGCCCTTCACAATCCGGCTCCGGATCACAAGGATCCGGAGCAACTGGCGGCCTTAGCGAGCCAGGCCGGGATCACCCTCCACGTTCTTCAGCTTCGGCAGGTAGGGCTCGCCCACGTTGACCGTATCCTGGTTGCGCAGCCAGTTACCCACCACTTCCCAGACCGGGGGCGTGTCATGCGGCTGATGCACGTCGGCCCAGCCCGCCACTACATAGCGCCGTTCCGGATCCATGGGTTCGCCATTGATCTCCATGTCGGTGATGCGCTCGCCCATCGGCTTGTGCGGGTCAATGGTGTAGCGGATACCGCCGGTGCGCACCATGTCGCCACCGCGATGACGATACGGATCTTCGTTGAAGATCGAGTTGGCCACGTCTTCCATCGCGTGCTTGAGATCCGCGCCGGTCATCTCGTTGCGCGTGGTCTCGGAGTACGTCGTTGCGGTCTGGGTCATCAGCTCTTCGAAAGTAATCGGCTGGCCCGGCAGCACGCTCACGCCCCAGCGGAAACCCGGCGACAGCGCGACTTCGGCGTCCATCTCTTCCATCATCGCCTGGACGATGACCTCGTCGAAGGTACCGTTGAAGTTGCCGCGGCGGTAGAGGACGTCGTCGGTCACCGCCAGTTCTTCCCGCAGCTGGTCCTCGAACGGCTTGCGCACCTCTTCGATGTGCGCCTCCATCTCCGGATCCGCGTCCAGCATGTTGGCGAACACCGGCAGCATCTTGAAGCGGTAGTCCTTGATGCCGCTGTCGTTCACATCCAGGTCCAGCACACCCAGGAACTTGCCGTTGGAACCGGCGTTGGTCACCAGCGTGCGCTCGCCCGCGGCGTTCTCGATCTCCAGCGCACCCGGGATCGCGTCGTGAGTGTGGCCGCCCATGATCACGTCGACGTCACGCAGCCGGCGGGCCATTTCGATGTCCGTCACCATGCCGTTGTGCGACAGGATCGCCACGACCTTCGCGCCCTTCTGACGCACCTCGTCGATCATCTGCTGCATCTTGTCGTCACGGATGCCGAACGACCATTCCGGGAACATGTAATCCGGATTGGCCACCGAGGTGTACGGGAAGGCCTGTCCGATCACGGCCACCGGGACGCCGTTCATCTCGCGGATGGTGTAGGGCTCGAAGATCCGGTCACCCCAGTCGCGATCCTCGACGTTCTGCGCGACGAAGTCGATGCCGTTGGGCTTGAAGTCGTTCTCGATGACTTCCTTGACGCGCTCGTCACCGAAAGTGAATTCCCAGTGACCGGTCATCACGTCCACACCCAGCAGCTTCTGCGCGTCGACCATGTCCTGCCCGCCGGTCCACAGCGAGGTCGCCGAACCCTGCCAGGTGTCGCCACCGTCCAGCAGGAGGGAGTTCGGCCGGTCCGCACGCAGGCGCTTCACCAGCGTCGACAGATGCGAGAAGCCGCCGACCCGACCGTATTTCTCGGCCGCCTCGGCGAAATCGAGGAAGGTCAGCGCATGGGCCTCGGGTGTGCCCTTTTCGACCCCGAAGTGGTCAAGCAGCGCCTCGCCGGCCAGCACCGGCGGCTTGCCCTGCATGTCCCCCACGCCAATGTTCACGTCCGGCTCACGGAAATAGACCGGGCGCAGCTGCGCGTGGCAGTCGGTGTAGTGCAGCAGAGACACGTTCCCGAACGGAGAAATGTCGTAGAAATCCGACGGCGCGCGCTGCCAGTCGATGCTCTCGCCCGCCCAGGCATTGGTGGCGAGGCCGGCCGCGCTGGCGGCCACCATGACTTCGAGGAATTCCCTCCGCGTGAGGTTCATATACCACTCCTGAGTGTTAGGACCTGAATGAAGAAAGCCGTCTGCCGGATCGCGCCGACAGACGCCCTGGTGAACCAAAAGACGTCGGCCCGACATCCGTTATTCCGTCCGGACACCGACCATAGCTACAGCGTGACGCGTAACGCCGCCTGCGTCGCAAAACGCCCACACAGGAAGGGGACACAAAAAAGGCCCCTTCGTCCTGAAGGGGCCAACACGCGACATACACCACTCAACGGTGCCCGGCCCGGGGCAGAGACCCTGCCGGCGACCACCACCGCAGAAAGCGGACAGTTCAAGTGTAGCGTCAGGAGAAAGCGAGTTCGTGATGCAGATCAACGAGTAATGCCGGCACCCCCCGAGGCCCGCCACTCGGGAACGCGCGATCTCGTCCATTGCACACGGCGCCGATGTCGTTTAACCTTTCGCTGCTTACGGAGAGGTGGCCGAGCGGTCGAAGGCGCACGCCTGGAAAGTGTGTATACGGTAACCCCGTATCGAGGGTTCGAATCCCTCCCTCTCCGCCAGATTCCAGAATCAGGGGGCAACCGGGCCCCTGATTCCATGTAAATCCCGGTCGGATGAGGGATTCGAACCCGAGGAATCGGACAAGCCGGGTTCGACGGGTGCCGCACCGCGGCACCCGAACATCGCCGCAGGCGATGGCCCGGAGGGCGAGCCACAGCGTGGCGAGTAATCCCTCTCTCTCCGCCAGATTTCAGGGGGTATTCCGGCGCCCGCAGCGGGCAACGCCGGAACTCGGCAAGAAAGGGCCCTCGCGGCCCTTTTTTTACATCGGCTCCGCGTATGGCGCGCACCCCGCGCCGGGACCAGGGAAGAATGGGCAACCCCAAGGATCAACCGGGCGACCACCGCACCCGCTGGCTGGGCTCCCTCATCAACCTGCCGCGCCGAACCAAGCGCTGGCTGATGGTCGCGGCCGATGTGGTCATGCTCCCGCTCGCCCTGTGGACGGCCTTCGCCCTCCGGCTGGCCGAACCCCTGCCCGAAGCCCTGATCAATGCCTGGTGGCTGTTTCCACTGCTGCCGGTGGTCGGTGTGTTCATCTTCGCCCGGCTGGGCCTCTACCGTGCCGTGGTTCGTTTCATGGGCACCCGCGCGGTATGGTCCGTGGCCACCGGGGTCGTCCTGCTCGCCGGATTCCTCTGGGCGGCCGCGGCGATTGGGCGGCTGGACGACTTCCCTCGCCTGGTCCCGGTGGCCTTCGCCCTCCTGGCCTTCATCTACGTGGGCGGCAGCCGTTTTCTCGTGCGCAGCTGGTACCAGAACGTGAACGAACTGCGCCGCCACGCGGAACCCGTACTGGTCTATGGCGCCGGTGCCGCCGGGATGCAGCTCGCGGCCGGCCTCGGCACCACCGGGCAGTTCCGCATCGTCGCCTTCATCGACGACAACCCGGCCCTGCAGGGGCAGGCGATCAACGGCATTCGGGTCCACCCCCCGCGGATGATCGGCACGCTGATGCACCAGTACGGCATCCGGCGCATCCTGCTGGCCGTTCCTTCGGCCTCGCGCTCGGCGCGCAAGGCCATCCTGGAGCGCCTGGAGCCCTATCCACTGCACGTGCAGTCGGTACCCTCCATGGAGGCCGTCGTCTCCGGCCAGGCACGCCTGGACCAGCTCGAGGATATCGACGTGGCGGATCTCCTGGGACGCGACCCGGTCCCGCCTCAGCCGGACCTGCTGCAATGCAGCATTGTGGATCGCCGCGTAATGGTCACCGGTGCCGGCGGCTCCATCGGCTCGGAGCTGTGCCGGCGCATCCTCCGCCAGGGACCGGCCGAACTCGTCCTGTTCGAACGCAACGAATTCGCGCTCTACCGTATCGAACAGGAGATGCAGGCCCTGCGCGACGAGCTCCGCGTGGACTGCCCGATCCATGCCGTTCTGGGGTCGGTCACCCTGCCCCGGCGGGTGGAATCCGTCCTCGACCGGCACCGAATCCAGACCCTTTACCATGCGGCCGCCTACAAGCACGTACCCATCGTCGAGGAGAATGCCGTCGAGGGAGTGCGCAACAATGTCCTCGGCACGCGGGTGCTGGCCGACGCCGCGATCGCGGCCGGCGTGGAACGATTCATCCTCATCAGTACCGACAAGGCCGTACGCCCCACCAATGTCATGGGCGCGAGCAAGCGGCTGGCGGAAATGATCCTGCAGGACCGGGCAGCCGGCGCCCCGGCTACCCTGTTCTCCATGGTGCGCTTTGGCAACGTCCTCGGATCGTCCGGTTCCGTCGTGCCCCTGTTCCATCGCCAGATCCGGGAGGGCGGCCCCGTCACGGTGACCCACCCCGAGATCACGCGCTACTTCATGTCCATCCCGGAGGCCGCCGAGCTGGTGATCCAGGCCGGCACCATGGCCGGCGGCGGTGAGGTCTTTGTTCTGGACATGGGCGAGCCCGTACGAATCCAGGATCTCGCCCGACGCATGATCCGCCTGCACGGCCGCCAGGTCCGGGATGACAACGGCAACCCGCCCGACGGCATTGCCATCCAGTTCACCGGGCTGCGCCCGGGCGAAAAGCTCTACGAAGAACTGCTCATTGGCGACAACGTGGAGAGCACGCGACACCCCCGCATCATGCAGGCCCGCGAAGGCCGGGCATCGGCGGATGCCCTGAGCGAGGCACTGGAGGCTCTGGAACGCGCCGACCAGGCGATGGATGCCGCGGCGACCCGCGCACGTCTGCGGGAGATCGTTCCCGAATACCGTCCCGCCGGGTGAACCGGGAGTTCCGCTACTTGTACGAGTACTACTTGTACGAGTAGTGGTAGTAGCCGTAGCCGTAACTGGCACTGGCGGTGGCTTCCATGGAGTTCAGGATCGCGCCCCGCGTATCCACCCCCGCACTCTCCAGACGACGCCGCGCCGCCTCGATCTCGCGCGGCGGATTGAGCTGGAAGCGCACCACCATCAGGGTGGTCGAGCAGTGGCGCGCCACCACGGAGGCATCCGTCACCGCGAGGATCGGCGGCGTATCGATCAGCACCAGGTCGTACTGCCCGCTCGCCTGGTCGAGGAACCGGGTAAAACGCTCGTTCATCAGCAGCTCGGCGGGATTCGGGGGCGCCGACCCCCGGGCCATGTAGTCCAGGCCCTCGATATCGGTCTGACGGATGGCTTCTCCCGGCGTCAGCTTCTCCGACAACAGATCGGACAGCCCGCCCGCGCTGCCCTCGCCGAATGCATGGTGGACGTGGCCCTTGCGCATGTCGGCGTCGACCACCAGGACCTTCTGGCCCGCCTGGGCACACACCGCCGCCAGGTTCACCGAGATGAAACTCTTGCCAACACCCGGGCTGGGACCGGTGATCACCAGCCGATTGTCCGCCGCCTCGAGCATCGCGAAATGCAGGCTGCTGCGCAGACCACGCAGCGCCTCAATGGCCCCGTCCGTCGGGGAATACGAGGCCAGCACCCCCGTTACGACCCCTTCTTCCCCGGTGGCCCCGCGTCGACGCCCGCTTTTCAGATCACGCCGCCGCCGCAGCCGCTTGACGAGTTTCTGCTGCACGTCCGACAGCGGTACGGTCGCATAGACCGGTAGATCCAGTTCCTCGATCTGCTCCTGTGATTCAACGCCCCGGTTGAGCATCCCGCGCAGCAGCACCAGCGCCACCGAAAGCATGCCGCCGAGGACCGTGGCCAGCGCCACGATCAGCCCGCGCTGTGGCTCCACCGGTGACGGCAGAACTGCGGCATCGTCCAGGATGCGGACATTCCCCACCGTGCTGGCTCGCGTGATGTCCATCTCCTGCATGCGGTTGAGCAGCTGGACATAGACTTCCTGGTTCACTTCGACATCGCGCTGCAGGCGGAGCACCTGCTGCTGGGTTTCCGGCAGCCCACCGATCTCCTGCTG
Organism: Thioalkalivibrio sp. ALE19; assembly: GCF_000428605.1. Taxonomy (NCBI): domain Bacteria; kingdom Pseudomonadati; phylum Pseudomonadota; class Gammaproteobacteria; order Chromatiales; family Ectothiorhodospiraceae; genus Thioalkalivibrio; species Thioalkalivibrio sp. ALE19. Next base: position 16,186 of record NZ_AUAG01000011.1, on the reverse strand, counting down.
CAGTTCCCGGCGCTCGTTCTCCAGTTGCTCGCGCTTTTCCAGCAGGGTGACGTAGGTCGGATGGTTCTGCGTGTACCGACGGGAGATCTCCGCCTCCTCGAATTCCAGCTCGGTGATCTGGCGCTCCAGGTCCACCAGCCGGTCGAGGACCGCCTGCGTCTCCATCGACATGTCGACGCTTTCCTGCTCCACCTGATACTCGTTCAGGGCGTCTTCCGCTTCCCGCAGCCGTGCCCGTACCTGGGGCACCTGCTCTTCCAGGAACTCCAGGCTCTGTTCCGCCTCCGCGGCCTGACGTTCGACGTTCTGTCGGCGATAGATGTCACTGATCGCGTTCAGGGCGCCGCGAGCCTGTTCCGAATCGGTGTGGGTGAACGTCAGGCTGAAGACGCCACTCTCATTGCCCTGTTCCGTGGCCTGGAAACGGTTGCGCAGATCGCGTATCGCGGCCAGCCGAGCGCGGCGCTGGAGTTCGAAGCGGGCCCCGGCCCCGGCCGAGATGTCCTCCACAAACAGGATGATCTGCCCGTCGAGGAAGCTCGCCTCCTCCCCGGTTCGGCCTTCTCCCAGGACCCGATCGTCGTGGGACAGGCGGAACTGATCCTCGCCGGTGACCTGCAGTGTCAGGGTTTCCCCTTCCATCGCGGGCGTGACCCGCAGATCGCCCACCGTCAGCGATTCTCCGGACCACGCATAGCGCTCGGCGACGCCGCCCAACATGGCGGCCCGGCTCCGGTCCCAGTCCTGGCGGACCAGAAAATCTCCGATCACCGGCAGGCGCACCGGACGCACGATCAGGTCCAGGCGCTCACGATCCACCGCCTGACCCAGCACCATGCGCGAACGCAGGATCTCCAGCTCCGCCGACGCACGCGGCTCGCGTCCGAGCATCTCGCGCATGTCGTTCAGTGGCGCACTGACACCGCCGGTATCCTCCACCTGGACCAGCGCATCCGCCTGATAGACCGGCGTCGACAGGGTCGCATACGCCCCACCGCCCAGCATGAACAGGAACGTAATGCCGACGATCCACCACTTGTGATCGAGCAGCAGTCCGAGCAGCCGGCCAAGGTCGATCTCGTCATCCGCCGGCGGCGGGGAAGCGGGGGTCTGCGTCATGGGTTACCTGTTCCTGTCGTGGCGCGGCCGGGAGATCAGCCCAGTCGCTCCGCCCAGCTCTGTGCGGCCTCGGTCAGCAGCGCGTGCACTTCCCGAAATGCCTCGTCGCTCTTGCCATACGGATCGGGGATATCGCGACCGTGGCCGTCATCCAGCCAGTGGCCGAAACGCATCGTCTTGCCCAGGGCACGGGGGTGGTTGCGGCCGATCGCCTGGCGCTGCCCGTCGCTCATCACCAGCACCAGATCGGATTGCTCGAGCATGCCGGTGGTCAGTTGCCGGGCCTGGTGACCGGACACGTCCAGGCCATCGGCCTCCGCCAGTGCCCGGGCCTGCGGCGCGACACCCTCGCCGACCAGCGCGCCCAGACCGGCCGAGCCAATGCTGCGCTCCGGGGCATGCCGACGCAGCATCGCCTCGGCCACCGGACTGCGACAGATGTTGCCCGTACATACCACCAGGATCCGTTCAAACATCCGTTCCACCCTGCCCGGTCAGAAGTCGTCGCGCAGCTCGCGCACGTCGCGCGTCGCCTGGGAGGCACGATAAACAGCGTTAACAGTCGGCAGCAACTGATTGATCACACGGTTCCAGCGCCCCAGGGGTGTCGTCGTCACATAGACGATATCCATGGGTTCGAGCTCGAACTCCGTCCCCAGCACCAGGGCCGTGGCATCCCGGGCGTCCAGCTGGTAAACCGTCGCCAGCAGGTCACTGTCCGGCGGCGCCTGACGGACCACAAAGATGCCGCTGGCATCCGCCGTCGCCTCGTTGAAGCCACCGGAATCGGTAAGTGCGTCGGTCAGCGAGATCCGTCCGCGTCCCATCGGGATACTGCGCGGTTCGCCCACCTCGCCCAGCACATACGCCTTCTGGTCTGTGGTGTCCGGCACGTGCAGCACGTCGCCATCCCGGAGCACGCGGTTCTCGGACAGATCGCCCTCGCTCAGCATCGCGTACATCGACAGCGGCACTTCTTCACCATCGCGTGTCAGACGTACGTTGTGCCAGTTCGCCTCCTCGGTCAGTCCACCGGCATCATTGATCGCGTCCAGCACCGTCAGCGGAACGTTGGTCACCGGCTGGCGCCCCGGTTCGCGCACCTCGCCGGTCACGTGTACCTGCTGCGAGCGGTAATCCGCCACCAGCACTTCGACCTGCGGATCATTGATGACCGCGGCGAGTTCTTCCGCGAGGATGTCCCGCACTTCGGCTACCGTTCGACCCTCGACCTCCACACGGCCGACGAACGGATAGAAGATGGTCCCGTCGGAATGCACCGTATTGCCGGATTCGGCCGCCGAGCGTTCCGAACCGGCCGGGATCGTCAGTTCGGGATGGTCATAAACGATGATGCTGAGCACGTCGCCGCGACCGATCCGGTAGTCGTACCGCGTGTCATCCGCCTCGAGCTCCTCGCGTGCCTGTTCCAGATCCGGCTGGACGGGATCCTCGGCCTCCTGACGAACCAGACCGCGGGTGATCGGCTTCACTTCCACCATGTCGTGGAGCGGTTCGCTCTCGGCGCGCTCCTGAATGAAACCACCCGGCGCAAACCCGCAGCCCGACAGGGCGACGGCGACCACGAGAGGCACCGCGGTTTTCCAGCTTCCTGCTGCGATCATTGGCAACTGCACCCGGGTTTGGCGATCTCTGAAGGCCGCAAGGATACAGCTCGGCGCGGGCATGTTCCACAGTTCCGGCCCCATCCTTTCCGAGTATCGGAGCGGTCCCTCAGCCGGACCGCGAACGTGTACATTGATCCACGTTTCCTTACCATGCGCGGATTCCGAAACCCGATCTTCAAACCGTCATCTCGGAGTACCGATGTCCGAAGCAGCCACGCTGATCCTGAGCGCCTCCTGGGTGCTGCCCGTGGTTCCACGGGGGGCCGTCCTGGAAGACCATGCGGTAGTCGTTCGCGACGGTGCGATCCTGGCCGTAAGGCCCCGCGAGCAGGCCCTCGCCGAGCATCCCGAGGCCCGCCACGAACATCGCGAGGGGCACGCCCTGATGCCGGGGCTGGTGAACGCCCACACCCACGCCGGGATGACTCTGTTGCGCGGCATCGGCAGCGACCAGCCGCTGATGGAGTGGCTGAAGCGCTACGTATGGCCGGTGGAGGGCCGGCTGCTTTCGCCGGAATTCGTCAACGACGGCACCCGGCTGGCTGCCGCGGAGATGCTGCGTGGCGGCACCACCTGCTTCTCCGACATGTATCTGTTCGTGGGGGACGCCGCCGCCGCGGTCGATGCCAGCGGCATCCGCGGGGTGATGGGCCTGACGGTGTTCGACTTCCCCACCCCCTGGGCGCAGACCCCGGACGAATACTTCCAGCGTGGCCGCGAGGTGGTGGAGACCTGGGGCGATCACCCCCGCATTCGTTTCACCGTCGCTCCTCACGCGCCCTACACCGTCGGTGACGAGAGCATGCAGCGGGTGGGCGAGCGCGCGCGGGAGCTGGGCGTGCCGGTGCACACCCACGTGCACGAAACCGCCGGCGAGGTGGAGGAGGCGGTGAGCAACGGCGGTGAACGCCCGCTGGCCCGCCTCGCTCGCCTGGGCCTGCTGGACCAGCCGTTCATGGCGGTGCACATGACCCAGGTCAGCGACGAAGACCTGGCCCTGCTGGAGAACCGGCCGGTGTCGATCACGCACTGTCCGGAATCCAATCTCAAGCTGGCGTCCGGCTTCTGCCCGGTGGCACGCCTGGACCGGGCCGGGATCAACCTCGCGCTGGGCACCGACGGGACCGCCTCCAACAACGACCTCGACATGATCGGCGAGATGCGCACCGCGGCCCTGCTGGCCAAGGGCGTGAGCGGCGATGCGGCCGCGCTGCCGGCCGAGCGCGTGCTGGAGATGGCGACCCTGGGCAGCGCGCGCGCCCTGGGGCTGGACCACGAGATCGGCTCGCTGGAAACGGGCAAGCGCGCCGACCTGATCAGCCTCGACCTGACCTCCCCGGAGCTGCAGCCCGAACACGATCCGCACGCACGCATCGTCTATGCCGCCACCCGCGAGGCCGTGCGCGACGTATGGGTGGACGGCCGGGCGTTGCTCGCCGACCGCGAACTGCTTACGCTGGACCTTGAGGCCATCCACGCCAGCGCCGTTCGGTGGCAGGGCCGCGTGGCCGAGACCCTGCAAGCCTGCGAGAGCTGAACCGCCCATGACCCAGACGCACTCCAACGTCGATCCGGCCGAGATCCACAAATTCACGGATCGCGCGCACGAATGGTGGGACCCCAACGGGGCCTTCGCCACCCTGCACGCGATCAACCCGCTGCGCCTGGAATGGATCGACGGACACGCCGACCTGGCCGGCAAGAAGGTGCTGGATGTCGGCTGCGGCGCCGGGATCCTGTCCGAGGCAATGGCCGTGCGCGGGGCCGAGGTCACCGGGCTGGACGCCGGTGCCGAACACCTGGAAGTCGCTCGCGAGCACGCCCACGACAGCGGTGTTTCCGTGCGTTATCTGCACGTAACGGCCGAGGAGCACGCGGAAAAACACCCGGGCGAATACGACGTGGTGACCTGCATGGAAATGCTGGAACACGTGCCGGACCCGGAGAACGTGATCGACGCCCTGTGCCGGCTGGTCCGTCCCGGCGGCTGGATCTTCCTCTCCACCATCAACCGCACGCCGCGCGCGTTTGCCGAGGCCATCGTGGGCGCCGAATACGTGATGCGCCTGCTGCCGGCCGGTACCCACGAGTACGGCCGTTTCATTCGTCCGTCGGAACTGGCCGCGCAACTGCGCCGGCATCACGTGGAGGTGGCCCACCTGACCGGGCTCACGTGGTCGCCGCTGTCCGGACGCTACCGCCTGACCCCGAACACCGACGTCAACTACCTGATGGCCGCACGCGCATGAGCCACGAACCGGGCGCGGTCCTGTTCGATCTGGACGGGACCCTCCTCGACACCGCACCCGACATGCACGCCGCACTCAACCGGCTGTTGGCCGAGAACGACCGCGCGCCCCTGCCCTTCGATGCCGTGCGCAACCATGTATCGCACGGCTCGCATGCCCTGGTCACCCTGGCCTTCCCCGACGCGCCGGAGGCCCGGACCGAGGCTCTGAAGAAGCGCTATCTGGAGATCTATGCGCGCGACCTGTGCATCGCGACCGGGCTGTTCCCCGGCATGGATGTCCTGCTGAACGAGATCGAGGCGCGCGGCTGGCACTGGGGCGTGGTCACCAACAAGCCGGCGTGGCTGACCGAACCGCTGCTGGAGGCCCTGGGCCTCGCCCCGCGCATGAGCGCGATCGTCTCCGGCGACAGCCTCGCACGGCGCAAGCCGGACCCCGACCCCATGTGGCTGGCCGCCCGCCAGACCGGGCTCGAACCCGCGCGCCACTGCTACTGGGGCGATGCCGAGCGCGACATCGCCGCTGGCCGTGCCGCCGGCATGAGCACGCTGATCGCCGCCTGGGGCTACATTGATGCCGGTCAGGATCCCGACGGCTGGGGCGCCGACGGTGTCCTGGACCATCCCGGCGACTTCTGGGGCTGGCGCGAGACGTTCACCCGCGCTGCCGGCTGAGCAAACAGCCCCCCTTGCAGGGGCCGAGCCCCGGCGAGCGCCCGCCGCCCGTGGGATCGGCCGGAGGGCCGGCCTCCCACAAGGACAAAACCGGCATAATGGGTGCACCAAGACCCCCGACTGGAGCTGACATGGCCCGCCCCGACATCGCCGCTGCCTATCGGCATTGCCGCCAGCGTGCCCGGTCGCACTACGAGAACTTCCCCGTCGCCTCGCGCCTGTTGCCACGCAAGATGCGCGACCCGGTGGCCGCGATCTACTGCTATGCGCGCGCCGCCGACGACCTCGCCGACGAGGATGCGCGTCCGGTCGAGGCCCGCCGGACCGAGCTGCAGGCGATGCAGGAACACGTCCGCGCGCTGGACGACCCGGCCGCGGAGACCGCCGCCGAATGGATCGCGCTGGCCGACGCGAAGAGGCGCTTCGACCTGCCCGTTGAACCCTTTGTCGACCTCGCGGACGCGTTCATCCAGGACCTGGAAAAGACCCGCTATGCGGACATCGGCGAGGTGATGGAATACTGCCGGCGTTCGGCCAACCCCGTCGGCCGGCTGATCCTGCACCTGCAGGGCGACCCCGACGACGCAATGCTGGGCCAGTCGGATGCCATCTGCACCGCCCTGCAACTCATCAACTTCTACCAGGACCTGCACCAGGACATCCGCGAGAACGACCGCATCTATCTGCCGCAGGACGAGATGGCCCGCTACGGGGTGACCGAGGTCATGCTTCGCGAGCGGCTCAACACCCTGCCCCTGCAGAACCTGATGCAGTTCCAGTACGCCCGCGCCGACCGCCTGCTGCGCGCCGGCGCTCCCCTGGGCGGAACCCTGCGCGGGCGGCTCGGTCTCGAGATCCGTGCCATCGTCAACGGGGGTGCGCGCGTGTTGTGGCGCCTGCGCCAGCAGGACGACGTGTTCGCGCGCCCCCGCCTGCGCACCCGCGACATGGCGGTGATCCTGTGGCACAGCCTGCGGCCGCGCCGACGGGGACGCGGTAGCTGAACGTCCCCCCCGACCCGATCCCGACTCCGAACCATCACCCGGCTACTGACATGCAAACCAACCCGCTGCTGCCCGGCAACCACCCCCTGCGCGAGTCCATCCAGGAAGAGGTCCATACCCGTTTCTACGAGCCCCTGGATCCGCCGGCACGAGTCTCCTGGCTGACCCTGCTGAGCCCGCGCGAAGCCATCGACCGGGAACGCGAATGTGTGGCCGACCTGTGCCGGCGGTACGGAATCGAGCCCCCGCTGAACGGCGAGAACTTCGTGGCCGTGGACCTGGGCGAGTTCCGCCTGCGCTGGGAACGCCACAACGAATTCTCCACCTGGGCGTTCTTCGTTGTGAACGAACCCCGGCAGGAACCGTTTACCCATCCCGCCATTCATCGGGTGCCCATCGACTGGCTGACCGGCCTGCCGGGGGAGACCATTGCCGCCATCCACCTGGAGCTGGAACCGCGCGAGGCCCCGGTGCGCAGCATGCGGGATCTGGGGGAGCTGTTCGCGCCCTATTCGTTCGCCGGCAACGGGGTCTCCGGAGGCGATGGCCGGGTGTTCACCGATTTCCGGGTACGCGAGGACGGCTTCGAGCGTTTCCTGGTCCGCGACGTGGATCTGTCACCCCGTCAGGCCGGGCGCCTGGTGCAGCGCGTACTCGAGCTGGAGACCTATCGCCTCATGGCCCTGCTCGCCCTGCCGCTGGCCCGCGAGCTGATGCCCGAGCTCAACGAACTGGAGGGCCGCCTCAACGACATCAACGACGAGATGGCCGGCATCTCCGATCGCTTCGGCGGCACCGACCGCGAACAGCGGCTGCTGGCCGCGCTGTCCGATCTGGCCGCCGATGTCGAGCGCATGGGCAGCCACACGGCGACCCGCTTCCACGCCGCACGCGCCTATGCCTCCATGGTGGACAAGCGCGCCGAGGAACTGCGCCCGGTGCGTATCCCGGGTCTGCAGACCCTGTGCGAATACCTCGGCCGCCGTCTGGACCCGGCCATGCGCACCTGCCGCTCGCAGGACGAACGGCTCAACAACCTCGCGACCCGGATTCACCGGACCACCTCCATGCTGCGCACCCGGGTGGACGTCGCCGTGGAAAACCAGAACCGCGACCTGCTGCGCTCCATGAACCGGCGCGCCCATCTGCAGCTGCGCCTGCAGGAGACCGTCGAAGGACTGTCGGTGGTGGTGATCTCCTATTATCTGACCAGCCTGCTGGCCTATTTCCTGCGCGGGATGGACGAAGCCGGCACGCTCCCGATCCCGGTCAACATCGCCATCGGTGCCACCGTCCCGGTGGTGGTCGGCGGGGTGTGGTATGCCCTGCGCCGCATGCGCGCGCGCATCACCGCCACTCACGGCGAGGACGGGCGCCAATGACGGCGAGCAGGATTCCCGTCGCATGATGCCGTGTTCACACGTCTGTAACACGCCTGTTATGCAATGCGGTCATCACGCAACCGGAGGCCGACATGGCTGTTTCGATCCTGCTTGTGGAGGATGACCTCGCCATTCGCGAGATGCTCCGCCTGCCCCTCAACCGGGCCGGCTACGATCTGCGCGAGGCAGGCGACGTCCGCAGCGCGCGCACCGACCTGCTCCAGGACCCGCCCGATCTGGTCCTGCTGGACTGGATGCTGCCGGACATCAGCGGGCTCGACTGGGCCCGGGAACTCAAGGCCAGCCCCGTCACCAAGGACATTCCGGTGATCATGCTGACCGCGCGCGGCGAGGAGGAAGACCGCGTCCGCGGGCTGGACGTCGGCGCCGATGACTACATCGTCAAACCGTTTTCGCCGCGCGAGCTGGCGGCGCGGATCAAGGCCGTGCTCCGGCGCACCACGCCCACCAGCTCGGAGGAGCCGGTGGAGGTCCGCGGTCTGGCGCTCGATCCGGTCTCGCACCGGGTCAGCGGCAACGGGCAACCGGTCAGTCTGGGCCCCACCGAATACAATCTGCTGCATTTCTTCATGACCCACCCCGACCGGGTCTTCACCCGCGAGCAGCTGCTGGACAAGGTCTGGGGCACCAACGTCTACGTGGAGGAACGCACCGTGGATGTGCATATCCGTCGCCTGCGCAAGGCCCTGGCCGAAACCGGACACGACGACCTGGTGCAGACAGTGCGGGGCTCCGGTTACCGTTTCTCCGACCAGCCCTGACCGGACCCGCCCCTTGCAGCCCCCCTTCAACCCCTGGCCACGGGTTATTGCCCGCAACCTGCTCGCCGGCCTGATCATTCTCGGCACCGGGTGGGCCCTCGGCTACCCGTGGATCACCGCGACGGGCCTGCTGACCGCCGCGCTGGGCTGGAACCTCCTGCAGCTCTACCGGCTGGAAAACTGGGCCCGTCGCGGCGGCCGCAGCGAGCCCCCGGATGCCCGCGGCATATGGGGCGAGATCTTCACCAACCTGCACCAGCGCCGCCAGCGGCGACTGCGCCGGGTGGCCGGCCTGCGGCGCACGCTGGAACGCTACCGCGACTCGGCCAGCGCCCTTCCCGACGCGGTGGTGGTCCTCAACCCCGAGCACCGGATCGAATGGGCGAACCCCACCGCCGCGCGCCTGCTGGATCTGGAATGGCCGGCCGACGAGGGCCGCCGCATTACCCACCTGGTGCGCCATCCGGATTTCCTGCGTTTCATGGACCCCGCCAGTCCGCCGCAGGAGAGCCTCAACATGCCGTCGCCGCTGGATGCGAACCGGCGGCTGGAGATTCGTCTGGTGCCCTACGGCGAGCACCAGTACCTGCTGCTGGCGCGCGACACCACGCACCTGCACCGTCTGGAGGTGATGCGCCGGGATTTCATCGCCAACGTGTCCCATGAACTGCGCACCCCGCTGACCGTGCTCTACGGCGTGGCCGAAACCCTCGAGGACGAACTGGTCGACCAGCCGGAACTGATGGACTCGGTACGCCTGCTGCGCGAACAGTCGGAGCGCATGAAACTGCTGGTGGACGACCTGCTGATGCTCTCGCGCCTGGAGACCGGCTCGGAACAGGGCGAGCAGACCTGGTTCAACCCGACCAAGATGCTGCGCAGCCTGATCGACGAGGCCGAACTGCTGTCCGGCGACCGCGGCCACCACCTGGCACTGGATGCCGAGCCCGATCTGGAGATCCTCGGCACCGAGACCGAGTTGCGATCGGCCTTCGCCAACCTGCTGTTCAATGCGATCAAGTACACCCCGGCAGGCACCCGGGTCACCCTGAGCTGGTCCGCAACCGACGACGGCGGCGCCACCCTCGCCGTGGACGACAACGGTCCCGGCATCGCCAGCCACCATCTGGAGAGGCTGACCGAGCGTTTTTACCGCGTGGACGATGCCCGCAGCCAGGATCGCGGCGGCACCGGCCTGGGTCTGGCCATCGTCAAGCATGTGCTGCTGCGCCACCAGGGACAGCTGCAGATCGACAGCGAACTCGGCGTCGGCAGCCGCTTCAGTTGCCATTTCCCGCCGCATACGGTGCGGCGCTGCGAAAATTGAATTCAGATCAACCAGGTCGTGCCGAGACGCAGTTCCGGGGCGGCCCCGGGGATCAGGTCCATCAACGCCCAGCCAAAGACCAGCGTGATGAACGCACCGGAGAACAGCGTGGCCGCCCACAGGCCGATCCGGTTGCCGCGTTTCAGTCCCAGCAGTTCACGCAGAGCCACATACAGCAGCGCAAGGCTGTACAGGATCAGGGCCAGCGCGAGGCCGTTGCCCCAGGGCCAGGGGAACGCCGCGACCACGTTGCCCAGCCATGCCGGGACCAGCCCCAGGGTCACGGCCATGGCGGCCCGCTCGGGACCCGCCGGCCCCTGGAACAGCTCCACCAGATAGTGAGCCGACAGGGTCAGCCCCGCGACCCCCACCGTCATGGCCAGCACGCTGTAGACGCCGAACCCCACCGGATCCGGAACGGACTCCGGGGGCAGCGCGGGTGGCATCAGCCCGTAAAGCCATTGACTGAGGATGACGCTGGTCAGCACCAGGGGCAGAGAGAAACGCAGGAACACGGCCTGCCACGAAGGCAGCGGACCGTGAGCGGCGAGCGAGCGCAGCACCGGTCCCGGACGCACCAGGACACGGGCGGCCAGGGGCCAGACGCGAAGGGGACGATCAGCTTTCATGGATGCACTGTATGAAGCGTCGATGACAATCCCGTTACAGCGCCCTGTCATGCTTCTGTCACGTCGCCGTCACCAAACTGCAAGCATGGCTCCCGATAATCCGGCATCAAGGACCCACCGGTCCGACGCACCGTCAAGCAAGCACGAGGGAGTGACCCATGCTGTTCAAGCGTACCGTTCTGGCCGCCGCCGCGGCCGCCGCCTTTGCCGTCACACCGGCGATGGCCGATGTTGACCCCGACCTGCCGGCCTACCAGACCGTCAGCGGCATCTCCGGCAATCTGTCCAGCGAAGGCTCGGACACCCTGAACAACCTGATGGCGCTGTGGGCCGAGGAGTTCCAGGACTTCTACCCCAACGTGAACATCCAGATCCAGGGTGCCGGCACCTCCACCGCCCCGCCCGCCCTGACCGAGGGCACCGCCGACTTCGGCCCGATGTCCCGCCAGCCGCGTGACAGCGAGCAGGCCTCGTTTGAAGAGCGCCACGGCTACGAGATGACCCTGGTGCCGGTGGCCATCGACTCCATCGCCGTGTTCGTGAACCGCGACAATCCGATCGAGGGGATGTCGATCGAACAGGTGGACGCGGCGTTCTCGTCCACCCGCCGCTGCGGCGGTGCCGAGGACATCAACCGCTGGGGCCAGCTCGGCCTGGAAGGCTCCTGGGCCAACCGTGACATCACCATCTACGGGCGTAACGCGGTCTCCGGCACCTACGGGTACTTCCGCCAGCACGCCCTGTGCGACGGTGACTTCAAGAATGCCGTGAACGAACAGCCGGGTTCCGCCTCGGTCGTCCAGGGTGTCGCCGAGTCCCTCAACGGCATCGGCTATTCCGGCATCGGCTACAACACCTCCGGTGTCCGCGCCATCGCCCTCGGCGAGAGCGAGGATGCCCTGTACGAGCCGACTGCCGAGAACGCCGCTTCCGGCGACTACCCCCTGTCGCGCTTCCTCTACGTCGCGGTCAACAACCACCCGGAAGACGGCCTCGCCCCGCGCCAGGCCGAGTTCCTGAAGATGGTGCTGTCGCAGGAAGGCCAGGAGGTGGTCGTGCGTGACGGCTTCGTCCCGCTGCCCGAGACGGTCGCCAAGCGCCAGCGCGAGGCCCTCGGCCTCGAATAACCGGTGCACCTCCCGCAATGGGGAGGTATCAGGGCCCGGACAATGTCCGGGCCTTTTTCGTTTATGCCCCTGAGCACGAGCCGCTGCGCGTTCAAATGCCTGTCACCGCAGTGTCATCGGACTGTCACAACCCGCCCTTAGGATCCCTGCCAATGACCGTCACGCGCCCGTCGATATTTCAGGGGAACCGAATGCCCGGCACCATCGCGAACACCACTCTCGACCGCTTCCAGCGCTGGCGCCGCGCCAAGGACACCTCGGCCCGCTACCTGATCGGATTCTTCGGTCTGGCCGTGATCGGCGCCCTGACCCTGATGTTCGTCTACCTCCTGAGCGAAACCCTCCCGATGTTCCAGGGCGCCTCGCTGGAGGAACGCGCGGCCTACGATGCGCCCGGCGGGGCCGACACCGGGACCATCCACCTGGCGGTCAATCGGCATCGCGAAATGGCCGTGCGTCTGACCGAAGACCGTCGGGCGGTCTTCTTCCGCCCGTACAGCGGCGAGGTGGTAAGCGAACAGCCGCTGCCGATACCGGATGACGTACAAGTCACCAGTTTCAGCATGGCCGAACCGCGCACGCGCCTGGTTGCGGCCGGCCTGGACAACGGCCAGGTGCTGGCCATCGAATACGAATACAACGAACGCTTCACGCCGCAGGGTCGCGAATACGATCCGGGCCTGGTGTACCCCCTGGGAGACGAGGATTCGGCGCTGCTGGACGTGGATTCCGAGGGCCGGGCCATCGACGTGGTCGGCATCCAGCGAGGTTCCAGCGGCGTGCGGGTGGCCGCAGCCACCGAGGACGGCGAGCTGCGGCTGGTCAACTTCGAGGAACGCACCTCGATGATGACCGGCGAGACCGAGGTCACCCGTTCGGCCCACGACCTGCCCTCCCTGCCCGAGGGCGCGACGCCAACCCGCATCCTGGTCGACATCACCGGGCGCAACCTGATGGTGGGCGACGACCGGGGCCGGCTGCATTTCTTCGACATCAGCACCCCGCGCAACGCCCGGCTCGTCGACAGCCAGCGCGTGGTGCGCGGCGACGACGCCGAGGTGACCTCGCTGGAATACATCCTGGGGACGGTATCCGTCGTGGTCGGGGGCTCGGATGGCTCGGTCGCCCAGTACATGCTGGTGCGCGACGAAGACAACGTGAACCGCATCACCCGCGTCCGCGACTTCCCGCAACATGCCGATGCGGTCACCAACACCCAGCCGGAATACATCCGCAAGGGGTTCGCCACCACCGACGCCTCCGGCGCCCTGGCGGTCCATTACCCGACCTCGCAGCGCACCCTGCTCCAGCAGACGATCAGCGACCGTCCCCTCTACCGCGCGTACATCGACCCGCGCAATCGGATGCTGATCGCGATCGACGATGCCGAGACCTGGTTCGTGAACGACCTGTCCAACCCGCACCCGGAAGTCTCCTTCCACGTGCTGTGGCAAAAGGTCTGGTACGAGGGCCGTTCCGGCGGCGACTACGTGTGGCAGTCGTCGTCCGCCACCGACGAATTCGAGCCCAAGTTCTCGCTGGTGCCGCTGACCCTCGGCACGGTCAAGGCCGCCTTCTACGCCATGCTGTTCGCCACCCCGCTGGCCATCATGGGGGCGATCTACAGCGCATATTTCATGTCGAGCCGCATGCGCAGCCTGACCAAGCCCAGCATCGAACTGATGGAGGCCCTGCCGACCGTCATCCTGGGCTTTCTGGCGGGCCTGTGGCTGGCCCCGTTCATCGAGGCCAACCTGCCCGCGGTAGCCAGCATCCTGATCCTGCTCCCGCTGGCCATGCTGGTGATGGCCTATATCTGGACGCGGGTCCTGCCGGAGGGCGTACGCCGTGCGATCCCCGCAGGCTGGGAAGCCGCGATCCTGATCCCGGTGATCCTGCTGGTGGGCTGGTTCGCGGTGTTCATCAGCCCGCATCTGGAAATCTGGATGTTCAACGGGGATGCCCGCCAGTGGCTGACCGACGCCGGCTACACCTACGACCAGCGTAACGCCCTGGTGATCGGCATCGCGATGGGTTTCGCGGTAATCCCGACCATCTACTCGATCTCCGAGGATGCGGTATTCAACGTGCCCAGGCACCTGACCCAGGGCTCGCTCGCACTGGGCGCCACCCCCTGGCAGACGGTGGTGCGCGTGGTGCTGCTGACCGCCAGCCCGGGGATCTTCTCGGCGGTGATGATCGGCTTCGGCCGCGCCGTCGGCGAGACCATGATCGTGCTGATGGCGACCGGCAACTCGCCGGTGGTCAACTTCAACATCTTCGAGGGCATGCGCACGCTCTCCGCGAACATCGCGGTGGAGATGCCCGAGACCGCGGTGGGCGGCACCCATTACCGCATCCTGTTCCTGGCCGCGCTGGTCCTGTTCGCCCTCACCTTCACGGTGAACACCATCGCCGAGATCGTGCGCCAGCGCCTGCGGAACAAATACAGCACCCTGTAAGGAACAACGATGAAACACTGGTTCCAGTCCGGCACCCCGTGGATCTGGCTGAATGCCGGGGCAATCGCCGCCTCCCTGGTGATGGTCTTCGGGCTGATCACCATGATCGCGGTGAATGGCCTGTCGTTCTTCTGGCCGTCCGAGGTCATCGAGTTCGAATACCAGCCCGCGGATGACAGCGAGCCCCGGGGGGTGATGGGCGAGCTCGCACGCTCGGAGACCATGACCGCCCAGGCCGCGCGGGAAGCCGGCTTTCAGGTGCCGGAGGGTCAGGAAATCGTCGTGCGCCACCTGATCAAGCGCGGCAACCGCGACCTGGATTCACGCGACTTCCGCTGGTATCTCGAAGACGCGATGTCCGAACGCCGCACCCCGCGCGACGCCGTGGTGCTGGAACGCCTGCAATGGGGTGACTTCTTCGGCTTCATCCGGGAATACCGCGAGGACGGCGAGACCGTGGCCGAAGGCGAAGCGGCACGCACCGCCTTCGAACAACGCATCCGGGAGACCCGCGATCTGGTGCAGCAGCTCGAACGCATCGAGCGGGTCGAGATCGGTCAGGTCAATCATCAGATGGAACGGGTGCGGCTCGACCGTCGCGGCCTCGAACGGGACACCTCGCTGACGGAGGAACAGCGCGCGCAGCGCCACCAGGAACTCGACGAGGAACAGGCAGCCCTGGACGCCCAATACGCCGAGCTGGAATCCGAACGCAACGCCCTGCGCGAAGAAGTAGCCCGTTACGCCATCGTGCTGGAGACTGCCGATGGCCAGCGTACCACCATCGCGCTGTCGCAAATCGTGAATGCCTGGTGGCCGAACGACATGAGCACGGCCGCGAAGCTGAGCCACTACGTCGGCAGCTTCTGGGACTTCATGACCGGCTACCCGCGCGAGGCGAATACCGAGGGCGGCATCCTGCCGGCGATCTTCGGCACCGTGCTGATGGTGATCCTGATGTCGATCGTGGTGACCCCGTTCGGCGTGCTCGCCGCGATCTACCTGCGCGAATACGCGAAACAGGGCCCGCTGGTACGCATCATCCGCATCTCGGTGAACAACCTGGCCGGGGTACCGTCGATCGTGTTCGGAGTGTTCGGCCTGGGCTTCTTCGTGTATCTGGTCGGCGGCAACATCGACCAGCTCTTCTTCCAGGATGCCCTGCCCTCGCCCACCTTCGGCTCCCCGGCGATCATCTGGGCATCGCTGACCCTCGCCCTGCTGACCCTGCCGGTAGTGATCGTCTCCACCGAGGAGGGCCTGACGCGGATCGGCAGCAGCGTACGCCACGGTTCCCTGTCGTTGGGCGCCACCAAGGCCGAGACCCTGTGGCGGCTGATCGTGCCGCTGTCCGCGCCGGCCATGATGACCGGCCTGATCCTCGCGGTGGCGCGGGCCGCCGGCGAGGTCGCACCGCTGATGCTGGTGGGCGTGGTCAAGCTCGCGCCCAACCTGCCGGTGGACGGCACCTTCCCCTATCTGCACCTGGACCGTGCCTTCATGCACCTCGGCTACCACATCTACGACGTGGGCTTCAAAAGCCCGAACGTCGAGGCCGGCCGGCCGCTGGTGTACGCCACGGCCCTGATCCTGGTGCTGCTGATCGTCGTCCTTAACCTGACCGCCATCTCCATCCGCAACCATCTGCGCGAGAAATACCGCGCGGAAAGCGACTGAGACGGGCCATGTTCAACGTCTCTCTCAGGCACCGTCATTGCGAGGCCCCGCAGGGGCCGCGGCAACCTCGTGACGCAACCCCGACGTTCGCTCCAGTCGCCTGCGGCGTCCGCCCCGGAGATCGCC
>NZ_AUAG01000010.1:0-106324 GCF_000428605.1 Thioalkalivibrio sp. ALE19 | reverse complement strand
CGGCGGTGGGTCGGCCCCGGTCGTCGGGGCAGCGGTTGGGCCGGATCGGCGAGGGGGCTCGCCTCCTACAAGGGGGGTGTCGATGGGTGCCCGTTGGGTAGGAGGCCGGCCCTCCGGCCGATGTTGGCGGTGGGCCGGTCCCGGCCGTCGGGGCAGCGGTTGGGCCTGGTCGGCGAGGGGGTATCCCGCACCGCAGGAGGCAAGCCCCTAGCCAGGTGTGACGATCAGTTCGTCGTTGTTTGAGTCAGCGAAAAATCGGCCGTTTCTCCTTCCCCTTCCAAGGTGCAGGTAGCCGTTTCCCAGTCCTCGTCAGGACCATCGCCGCTCACTGTCCAGTCATCGGGCAGTGAGCCGTCGAGTAGGGAATTGGCGTCAGCGATGCTGCAGCTACCAACGACCTCGCAGTCGTCATGCCCCAGGCGACAGGCACCCACGTTGATGGTGTTGGCCGAGCTCAGGTTGCTGGCCTGTGCCTGCACCGTGGCTTCGGCGGCCTCATCGGAAAAATCGATGAAGCGCGGGGCGGCGACGGCGGCGAGTACGCCGACGATGATCAGCACGATGACCAGTTCGATCAGCGTGAAGCCGCCAGAGTGGCGGGCCTGCGAGAGGCGGGCGGGGTTATGCATGGTGCTTCTCCCTGGAAAAATGTCCTTGCATGGGCAGCGCGGCGGTCTCCGCACCGTTCGATTATCTGAACGCTAACACTGAATGTGACGCAGTTCCAGAAATCGAGTTGACACGCATCAAGAGTGCCGGTCAGAGGGCGGCCCCGGCCAGGTCCCACATCGGCAGGAAGATCGCCAGTGCCAGCACCAGCACCATCGCGCCGATGATGCTGATCAGGATCGGTTCGATCGCGCTGGAGAGGTTCTTCAGCTCGTAGTCGACCTCCTGCTCGTAGAAGCGCGCGACCTCCTCCATCATGTCGTCGACCTGGCCGGTCTCCTCGCCGACGGCGATCATCTGCAGCACCAGCGGGGTGAACAGGCCGGTGCCGGCGGCCGCCTGGCCCAGGGATTCGCCGCGCTCCAGGGCCTCGCGCATGTGGACCACGCGATCGGCGACCCAGGCGTTGTCCACGGCGCGGCCGATGGAGTCCAGGCCCTCGAGGATCGGCACCCCGGAGCGTGTGGCCATGGTCAGGGCGCGGGCGAAACGCGCCAGCAGGGCCCGTTCCAGGATGGAGCCGATCACCGGCAGGCGCAGCTTGATCCGGTCCCACCACAGGCGGCCACCCGTGCTGCGGGTGTACTGGCGGAACCCGAGGACCGCGGCGACCACGCCGCCGAGCATCCACGCCCAGTAATCCAGGGTGAACGCCGAGGTTGCCATCAGGATGCGGGTGGGCAGCGGCAGTTCGGCGTCGAAGCGCTCGAACATGCCGGCGAACGCGGGGATCACCACCACGTTGATGATGGCGATGGCGGCGAGGATGGCGGTCAGCACGAAGATCGGGTAGCGGGTGGCCTGCTTG
The DNA here is from genome assembly GCF_000428605.1 of Thioalkalivibrio sp. ALE19. NCBI lineage: Bacteria > Pseudomonadati > Pseudomonadota > Gammaproteobacteria > Chromatiales > Ectothiorhodospiraceae > Thioalkalivibrio > Thioalkalivibrio sp. ALE19. The sequence continues at coordinate 104,847 of NZ_AUAG01000010.1, read as the reverse complement.
ATCTGTTGCCGGGTCTCGTGTTCGCGTTCCAGGTAGAAGCTGAGCTGCTCGAAGGTCTCTTCCATGCGCCCGGTGTCCTCGCCCATGCGCACCATGTTGATCAGCAGCGCGGGGAAGACGGCGGAGTGCTCGCGCATGGCCGCGTGCAGTTCGCGGCCGGCCTCCAGCGATTCGGCGATGCCGCGCAGGGCGTTGGCAAGGCGGGCGTTGTGGGTGGTCTCGGCGATGCCCTGCAGCCCCCGGACGATGGGCACGCCGGCGCGGGTCAGGCTGTGCATCTGGCGGCAGAACAGCTCCAGGTCCTCGTGGCGCGGCCGGCCGCCGCGCAACCGCAGGCCCGCGCCGGTCCCTCCGCCGGAGGACTCGGCGACCGGTTCGATCCCCACCGGCGGTGTGCCGCCGGCGTTCAGCCGTCGGGCCAGGGCGGCGGCGTTCTCGGCCTCGGCCCGGCCGCTCTCGGTGCGGCCATCCGGCGTGCGGATGCGGTAATCGAACAGGGGCACGGCGGATCAGTCGCGCAACGGGGCGTCGGGCAGGACGAGCCCCGGGTCGTCGTCGGAACCGGACCCGGCATCGGACCGGGGACCGGACCCGGGATCGGCGGGTTCGGGAGGCTCGGCAACCGGGGCGTCGCCGGGCTCCGCGCCGGCGACCGGCGAGGCGGGGCTCCCCGGGGCCTCGGGGACGGCGGGTTCCTCCTCCAGGCGGGCGGATTCGCCGGCGATGCGCAGCACCTCGTCCAGCGGGATCAGGCCCTGGCGTGCGTAGTCCAGCGCCACCTGCCCCAGCGGCCGGAAACCGGGCGCGACGCGTGCGGCGTCGGCAAACCCCTGGTGGTTGTTGGCGCGCAGTGCGGCAGCCATGTCGCTGTCGATCTCCAGCAGTTCGTAGATGCCGATGCGGCCGGACACCCCGGTGTTGTTGCAGCGGTTGCAGCCGGTGCCGCGTCGCCAGTGGGCGGGGGCCTGCGGGCGGTCGTCCAGCGGTTCCAGCGCGGCCAGCATGCGCGGGTCCGGTTCGTGGGGCTCGGCGCAGTCCGGGCAGACCCGGCGGGCCAGGCGCTGGGCCAGCACGCCGATCACCGAGGGCGCCAGCAGATAACCCTCCACGCCCATGTCCAGCAGGCGTATCGGGGTGGAGATGGCGTCGTTGGTGTGCAGCGTGGACAGCACCAGGTGGCCGGTAAGCGCCGCGCGCACCCCGATCTCCGCGGTCTCCTGGTCACGCATCTCGCCGACCAGCACGATGTCCGGGTCCTGGCGCAGCGCGGTGCGCAGCACGCGAGGGAAGTCCAGTCCGATGCGCGCGTTCACCTGCACCTGGCAGATCCGCGGGAGGCGGTATTCCACCGGGTCCTCGACGGTGATGATCTTCTTCCCCGGCTCGTTGAACTCGCGCAGCGCGGAGTACAGCGTGGTGGTCTTGCCGGAACCGGTGGGGCCGGTCACCAGGATTACCCCGTGCGGGTCGCGCAGCAGGCGCCGCAGCGGTTCCAGCACGTGCTCCGGCATGCCCAGGCTGTCCAGCGACAGCACGCCGGTGGACTGGTCGAGCAGGCGCATGACCACGGATTCGCCGTTCTGCAGCGGCAGGGTGGAGACGCGGACGTCGATCGAGCGGTCGCGCACCCGGATGTTGAAGCGCCCGTCCTGCGGCAGGCGCCGCTCGGAGATGTTGAGCCCGGCCATGATCTTCAGGCGCGAGACCAGGGCCCCGGCGATCTGGCGCTCCTTGAACTCGTGTTCGTGCAGCACGCCGTCGATGCGCTGGCGCACGCGCAGCACCCGGTCGTCGGGTTCGATGTGGATGTCCGAGGCGCCGGTCTGGATGGCGTCCTCGAACAGGGTCTGCAGCAGGCGGACCACCGGGGCGTCGACCTTCATCTCCGCCTCCACCAGCTGGTCGAGGTCGTAGTCGCTGCGCGAGAGCTCCTCGGACAGCTCCTCGGCGACCCGCGAGATCGCCTCGGTGTGGCGGAAAACCCGGTCCAGGGTGGCCAGCAGGTCGTCCTCGGCGACCACCGCGATCTGCGGGCGCTGGCCGAGCTGGCGGGTGATCTCGTCCTGGGCGAACAGGTCGGTGGGATCGGCCATGGCCACCAGGATGCCGTCGCGTCCCTCGGACAGGGGCAGGGCACGCAGGCGTCGCGCCAGGGTCTCCGGCAGCTTGCGCGCGACTTCCGGATCGAACTGGTAGCGCCGCAGGTCGACCCGGGGGACCTGCAGCTGGTCGGCCAGTACCTCGACGATCTGGTGGCGGTCGACCAGTTCCATGTCCACCAGCACCTGGCCCAGCTTGCGCCCGGTTTCCTTCTGCCGCTTGAGCGCCTGTTCCAGCTGGCTCTCGTCGATGTATCCGTAGTCGATCAGCAGGTCGCCGATGCGGATGCGGCGCATCTGTTCCTGCAGCGCCCCGGCGATGTCTTCCTGGGTGCACAGTCCCATGTCGGTCAGCACGCGCCCCAGCTTGCGCCCGGAGTCGCGCTGTTCGGCCAGTGCCTGCTGCAGCTGTTCCTCGGTGATGACGTCGGTGTCGACCAGGGTCTCGCCCAGGCTGCGGGTGCGACGGGGAGACGGCGCCTTCGCGGCCGGCTCGGTGGCGGAGTCCGTTTCGGACTCGCGCGGTGGCCGGTCCTGGTCACCGGATTCCGGCTTGCGGAAAAAACGCATGGAGCTCCCTCGTAAGGCCACCCGGTGCGGCGTTGGGACGGCGAATCCGTGACAGGTTGCCCAAACCCGGGCGCTGCGACAACCTTGCGGCCTCCCGGGAGTGACCTCCTCCGTGGCCTCCGGCGTGCGCGCCTGTCGGCTATTCTCCTGTTATATTCCGAGATATTCGTCGCAATTCGAGTCTTGCATGAGCCCGCGTCCGCCGCCCGCCCCGATGGCTGGATTCACCCTGTTCGAGCTGGTGCTTGTGCTGCTGGTGCTCGGCGTGCTGGCTGTGGTGGCCATCCCGCGGATCCCGGCCGGCCTGCTGGGCCCCGCGCCCGACCTGCAGGCCGCGGAGGACCAGCTGGTCGGCGATCTGCGCCAGGCACGCGCCGGGGCGATGGTCTGCGGGCGTAACGGGGCCGTCGAGGTGGTCACCGGCAATGGCTGGGTGGTGGACGACAATCGTTCGTGCCTGACCAGTACTCTGCGCGGGCCGCGCAACCTCACGGGCGTCTCCGTCTCGGGTGACGCTTTCGAGTTTCGCTATCCCTTCGGTGCCCTGGATCCGGATTCGGGGGATCATGTGGAGCTCACGCTGTCCGGCGGCGGGGAATCGCGCACCGTCTGTGTGCGGGCGCTCACCGGGGCCCTCGAACGAGGGGGGTGCTGAATGATCGACCGACCGGGGACCGGAGCACGCGCCGCCGGACATCGCGTCCGCGGCCTGACCCTGATCGAGCTCGTGGTGGCGCTGGTGATCATCGCGGTGGCGATGGCCGGGCTGGCCGGGACCTTCGCCCTGCTGACCGGGGTGGCGGGCACCGAGGACGCGGAGCAGTACGCGCGCGAGGCCCGCGGCTGCGGCGAGGCCCTGCTGGCCGTTCACGGAGCATCGGCGCTGGATTTTGGCGATTCGTGTAACGGTAACGGCGATAATCCGGAAGACTGGGCCGAGGAGGATTCCGCTGGGGGCGACGTGTTGGCCGGCGCCTGTCGGGATGACGTGGACCTGGAGGTTTCCTGCCGGATAATACCCGCGGCGGATGCCCCGGAGGACAACCCCCTCAACCAGGTCGAGCTCCGCCGGGTCGGCGGCGGCATGCCCGTGCTCTACCTGCAGTTCCCGCGCGAGGACGATGGATGATGCGCCCCCGCGGGTTCACGCTGCTGGAACTGGTGCTGGTGCTGATCATCCTCGGGGTGATCGGCGTGGCGGCCGCGCGTTTCCTCGGCGGGGCGGTGGAGGCCATCTTCGTCACGCGCGAACTGACCGATACCCAGATGGAGTCCGGAGCGGCGCTGGATCGTATGGCGCGGGATCTTCGTGGTGCAGGAAGCGTGGATGATTGCGCGGGAGGCTCCCTGATCCTCAATGGTGGTGGCCTCGAATACGCGCCGGCCGACGGACGGCTGGAGCTCAACGATGTGCTGCTGGCGGGCACCCCCGAGGATCCGGTGGTCTCGTTTGTCTGCGCGGATACCGGTGTCAGCGGCCTGTATCGCCTGGAACTGGAGACCGAGAGTGGCTATATCGCACAGACCCATACCTATCACCGGCAGTGAACACGCACCCGCGATCCCGCGGGGGCAGCGCGGCAGCCTGCTGCTGGTGGCCCTGCTGCTGGTGGTCCTGGTGGCCGCCATCGCCGTGGGGGCCGCGTCGCTGGTGGGTTCCGGTGCGGCCACCGGCGCCGACCGCGTGCTGGGGGAAAAGGCCCTGTTCGCGGCCCAGAGCGGGATCCTGCGCATCAGCGAGGGCGGGCTTTCGTGTGACGAGGCCCCGCACGGGGTCGGGGAAGGGGCATGGTTTTACTGCACCCCGCCCGGCGACGCCGGATGCGGGGGGGACAACCGTTCCCGGGTGCGCGGCTGGGCCGGCGCTGAAGCCGAGGAAGATGCCCCCGCCGTGCACCACATCTGCGTAAACCTCGATGCCGCCGGAGGCACGGCCCCGCCCTCCGAATGCGCCGAGGAGGATCCGGCCTGGACCTGTGCGTTTGATGATGGCGATGTACCTCCCGGTGGCGGGCCGGGCTCCGATTTCGAAAATCTCTATGTAGCGGAAGACGTTACGATTCAGGGTGGAGGTAATCGGACCGTGGAGGGTGAGGCCTGCTTTGCGGACGGAGCAGAGGTGAATGGCAAGCTGACTTTTGAGGGCAACGTCTACTGGGAGACCGAGGAAAACACCAGCGGCGGATCCAGCGACTACGAAGCCTGCGTCTACGTGGCAGGCGAGCTGGATGACGACCTCAGCAGCGATGACTGTGACGGGGAATCGACGCTGGATGCCTGGTGCCCCCATGCCGGAGAAGGCGGCTCCGGCTGGGGGTATTCCGACTGAGGGCTGTTACATCTCCAGGGTGCGGTGGTCCACGCCTTCCCAGTCGCGCAGGCGTTCGCGGCTGCGCCGGATCTCGTCTTCCCAGGCCTCGCCGTCGTCGTCGACCACCACGGGGCGCAGCAGGATGACCAGTTCGTTCTTGCGCTGCTCCTGGCGGGTGTGGCGGAACAGGCCGCCCAGTACTGGCAGGTCGCCCAGCAGGGGCGTGCTGGCGATGATCTCCTCGGTGGTGTCCTGCATCAGCCCGCCGATCACGATGACCTGACCGTTCTCGGCGCGCACCACGCTGTCGGATTCGCGGATGGACGAGCTGGCCAGCGGGAACGAGTATTCCCGGCCGTCGAAGCGGAAGCTGGTGACCTGTTCGCGCACCTCGCTGACACTCGGGCGGACGTGGAGGATGACGTCGCCGCTGCCGGCGACCTGGGGCGTGACGTCCAGGGCCACGCCGTCGAACAGCGGGGAGAACGTGGGGTCCGGGAGCAGGCGGTCGGTGCGGGCGTCGCCGGTCCCCGTGCTCTCGGTGCGCAGCTGGAAATCGGTGATGTAGGTGCTGTCGTCCCCGACCTTGATCACCGCCTTCTGGTTGTTGACGGTGGAGACCCGCGGGCTGGACAGGACGGTGAGGTCCCCCTGGGTTTCCAGCAGTTCGAGGAAGGCGTTGAACCCGGTACCGCTGTAGGCCGCGGTCAGGATGCCGCCCAGGGCCTCGAATTCGCCTCCGGTGACCTCGCCGATGGTCCCGATGTCGCCCTCGATCGGAGTCCGTCGCGAATCCGCCAGGGATCCGGGGCTGGCCTGCCCGATCTGCAGTTCGCCGCCGGCGATCTGGTTGAGGCGTGACCAGTTGATCCCGGCTTCGAATTCCGACCCGAGCGCCACTTCAACGACCTTGGCCTCGAGGATGACCTGACGCTGCGCGGATTCCTGCACGGCGTCGAGGAACCCGGCCACGTCGCGGAGTTCGTCCGGGCGCGCACGCACGGCGATCACGCCGGTGTTGGGGCTGGCCACCACCCGGCGGCCCTCGCGGTCGTTGCCTTCTTCGCCCAGCACCAGCATCTCCAGGGAGTCACGCAGGTCACCCCAGAAATGCGATTCGGAACTGGTCCGGATGGTCGTCCCCGAGGTCTCCGGTTCGTCCTCCTCGGCGGCGAGCTGTCCGGCGCTGACCTGCAGGCCGGTCTGACCCTCGCGGTTGACGTTCAGGTAGTCCACGAAAAAGGTGCGGGTCTGCAGGCCGGCAGGCCCGACGCGGAAGGTGGAGCCGCGGCGGGTGATCGCGTAGCCGTGGGTCTCCTCGACGATCTCCAGGATCTCCGGCACGGTCACGGCGTTGAGCTGCAGGCTGATGCGGCCCTCCACGTCGGGGTGCACGACCATGCCGTAGGCGGTGTCCTCCACCAGGGTGTAGAAGAATCCGCGGGCCTCGGCATCCTCCACGCGGAGGTCGAACACCGGTTCGTCGGGGGGGATGTCGGGCTCGGCGAGCGGCGGCTCCCCGGTGTCGCGGGCCGCCGGTTCCGGGGGTGGTGTCGGGATGGGCCGGGGCACCGGCCGTTCCATGTCCTCCAGGCTCTGCTGGGTGCGATCGCGTGCATCCGAGCCCAGTTCGCCGGGGGCGGCGCAGCCGCCGAGGAAGGCGATGGCGGGGGTGAACAACAGCCAGGGCAGGGCCGGGAGCCGGATCATGGGTGTCTCCTGAGTTCCATTTCGACAGGGGGGGTAACGGACAGACGGTGCTCTTCGCCATCGGTGGTGCGAACCACAATACCCCGGGGTTCGATGTGCAGGATCTCGGCGCGGTCGACCGTATCGCCGATATGCACCTCGCTCTCGCGGCCATCCGGGTCTTGAACCCGGGCCACGTTCCGGTCGCCCTGCAGCCGCACCATGATGACCCGGAGCTCCGCGAGGCGGGTGTCGGGTTCTTCGCGGGCTTCGGCGGCGTCGGGAGCGGGGTCCGGGACGGCAGCCGGCTCGGGCGCGGTGAGTACTGCGGGCAGTCGGGTGGGGTCGGCCAGTTCTTCCGCCACAGCGGAAGAGGCCCCCCAGGCCGGGAGAAGCCCGCAGGCGAGGATCGTCGGCATCAGGAGGGAAGACCGCTTCCGCTTCATTGCGTCTCCTCCAGGCCGTCCAGGTCCATGGCGTCCATTGCCAGGCGCAGCCGGGGCGTGCCATCCACCAGGGTCAGTTCGGTGTCGCCCCACAGCCACAGCACCGGCATTGCCTCCAGATGGCGTATGTAACGCAGGAGGCTCAGGTAGTCGCCGGTCATCGCCAGCTCGATGCGGTGGCTGCGGATGCGGATGCCGGAATCCTCTCCGCGCGTCATGGTTTCGGGACTGCGGCGAACCAGGGTGTCCAGCCGGATGCTCCCGCGCTCCGCCAGCAGTTCGCGCAGCAGGCGCGCCGTGCGGTCGGGGCCGAGGAGATCCTGCGCGGCGGTCTGCAGGCGCCGCTCGATCTCCGCGGCCTGTTCCCGCGCCTCGCGTTCGCGTTGCCGGAACGTCTGCAGCGGGTCGTCCTGTACGGCGATCTCGGCGGTCTGTTCCAGCAGGGTCCGGGTGTCGGTACGGGTCTGTTCGATGCGCTCGTCGAACCCTTCCAGGCGCTGCTCCTGAGGGACCACCGCGAACTGAAAGATCAGCAGGAACGGCGTCAGCAGCACGGCGCCGTAAAGCAGCAGGCGTTCGCGCCCGGAGAGCGCGCGAACGCGTGTATCCAGCGACTCCAGGGCGGCTGCGACGGGCATCTTCAACGGGGTGTCCTCCCGGGCCGGAAGACGAACCGCAGCGTGTCTTCCCCGCCGTGCAGTTCGAACTCGGGCTCGCCCTCGCCCTCGTATGCACCCGTTTCCCCGAGTACTTCCAGATAGGGCGGCAGGTCGTCGGCCCGCAGGGCGCGGCCCTCGATCGCGAGTTCCCCGGTGTCGCCGTCGATATGCATGCGCTCGATCCAGATGTTCGTGGCCTCGGGGCGGGTCGCCGCCCGGGCCAGGCCGGTCAGGGGTTCCGCCGGGGCGGAGGCCCGGGCCTGGTCCAGACGGGCCTGCAGCAGCGCCTCGGCTTCCGCCAGTCGTTCGCGGCGAAGTTCGGCCCGTTCCGCGGCGGCCTGTGCCGAACGAACCTCGGGTGTGTCGCGCAGGTCCCGGAGTTCCATCAGGCGTTCCTCGGCCGCCTGCTGTTCTGCCTGTGCCGAGGCGAGCTCGTCGGCGCGTTCCTGCGCCGCCCGGTATTCCACCGTCCACAGGAACAGACCCAGCAGCAGCGAGACCGCGAACAGGAGCAGCAGGCGCCAGCGCGGCGGCCATTCGCGGCGGAGGTCGAGTTCTTCCCGGTACAGGTCGAGACTCTGGTGCATGTCAGGCGCCTCCGGCGGCGTTTTCCGGGGGCGGGGCGGGAGACGGTTCCGGTGGGCCGAACGCCGCGCCCAGTGCGCGCGCGCAGCCGGCACCGCCTTCCGGCAGGCCCTCCGCAAAGCGGCTCAGCGGGATCCAGCGGGCTTCCATCCGGAGCTGGCTGCTCAGGTAACCGAGGGCCTCGTCCTCCACCGGCATGTCCCCCATCACCGCCAGGTTCCGGATCGGCGGCAGGGCGAAGTGGCCGTCGTAGTAGTCCAGCGCACGCTGGATCTCCAGCAGCAGCGTGTCCGGGCCGCCAGCGCCGTCGTCATCGATGGCCACGTCCACGTGCCGCGCCACGAACAGGTGGGTGCCGTACACCAGCAGGATGGTGGCGGAGCGGGCTCGCGCGTACAGGAGCACCAGGCCGCTGACTGCCTCGGGCAGTCGTGCCGCAAGATTGCGCAGGGCGAGTTCCGGGAGCCCGACGCTGGCCACGCGCAGGCCTGCCCGGCGCACCGAGTGAATGGCCCGGCGCACGTGGTCCGCCGGGGCTACGGCCGCGAACACCATGGGTTTTCCGTGGTGGCTGACCCCGTCGCCCATCGGGCAGAAATCGATGACCGCGTGGGTGACGTCGAAGTCGACCAGGTCCGCGACCTGCCAGCGGATCGCTTCGCCCCGTTCTGCTTCCGGGACATCGGGCTGTTCCGTGGGCAACAGACGGAAGGTCCCCTCGTCCAGGACGAGATGCGCGGAATGGCGGCCCAGCCGCTGGCGGCGGACGGTCTGTTCCAGGGCGTCCGGGTCTTCGGGGGTGTCGCAGTACGCCGCATCCGGTTCGACCCGCGCGAGCCCGAAGCCCCGGTCGTGGCAGGCCAGACCCAGGCATCGGGGGGTGCGGTCCCGGAAGCGGCCGAGCAGTCCTTTCATGTGTGGGTGTCCGATCGGGTAATGGGCCCGTTGCGCCGGTCGCGGACGGCGACTGGCCACAATTATGTGACGCAGTTTGCAGTATTTCGAGGGTGCTTGTCTTCTCTGCGGGCCGGAATCCCGGGGCGGATCGGCAGGAGGCCAGCCCCCCGGCGGATGGCGGCGGTAGGCCGGCCCCCGGCCGTCGGGGCACCGGTTGGGCCGGATCGGCGAGGGGGCTCGCCTCCTACAAGGGGGGTGTCGATGGGTGCCCGTTCGGCAGGAGGCCGGCCCTCCGGCCGATGTCGGCGGTGGACCGGCCCCGGTCGTCGGGGCACCGGATGGCCTGATCGGTGCGCTACCCGGAAGCGGGGCTATTGCAGCACTTCCTCCTGGAAGGCCTTGAAGCCGCCTTCCATGAAGTAGTAATCCTCGATCCCGTATTCTTCCAGGGTGTACTGGAAGGCCTTGATTTCGTGCCCGGTGATGTCATACACGAGCAGCGGGGCGTCGGAGTCGCGGGCCTGTTCCAGATAATCCTCCAGGGCTTCGGTGTCCCCCGCCGGGATGTTGGTCTCGGAATTGAGGAACAGACCGATCTGGTCCTGTTCGAACGGGCGCCGGATGTCCAGCACCCGGGCATTGTCGCGCTGCGCGCGCTCGGAGAACTCGATCGGCGGCAACAGGCGCTCGCGGAATTCGTTGAAGTCGATCAGATCGGCCCGTTCGATCGGCGCCTCTCCGAACAGGGCGGTGTCCTCGGGGTAATGCTCGGCCCAGTCGAAGATGCCGTAATCCATGGCCATGGCGTCGTCGAAGCCGGCGGCCTTCATGCGTTCCACGGCCTGATAGCTCATGAAGCAGGTATGGCCCCGGCAGTAGAAGGCGACCGGCTTGTCCGGGTCCTCTTCGTGGATCTCGAGCACCTTGTCGACGAAGTCCTCGTCGTCGATGCTCACGTGCCGTGCGCCGTCGATGCGCAGGGTGTCGTATTCGTAGCGCGTGCGCACGTCGATGACGTGGACCTCGTCGCGGGCGTATTTCGCCGCCAGCTCCTCGAGATCCAGGGCGTCCACGTAGAAATAGATGGAGCGTCCCGGCGGTTCATACCCCTCGGCCTCGGGATCGAGTTCCATGTCACCGGGCTCTGCGGTGTCTCCGGTGCTGGCGGCAGCCTGACCGGAGAGTGCCAGCAGGCCGGCGGAGAACAGGGCGAGAGTAAGGCGAGAGGGCTTGAAAAACATGGCGAACTGCTCCATGGAAGGTCGACTGCTCCCACTTTAGACACTTCAGCGTGTGGTTTCTACTCCGGGCCGTTTACTTCGCGTGGCCGGAATGCCAGGACTGCGGAGTTGATGCAGTAGCGCAGTCCCGTGGGCGGCGGACCGTCCGGAAAGACATGCCCCAGGTGCGAGTCGCAGGTGGCGCAGCGCACCTCGGTGCGCTCCATCCCCAGTGAACGGTCGCGGTGTTCGTCGACGGCGTCCTCGCTCGCGGGCGCGGTGTAGCTGGGCCAGCCGCTGCCGGAGTCGAACTTGGCGCGGGAGTCGAACAGCGCGGCTCCGCAGGCGACGCAGTGATAGGTGCCGTCCGCCTTGTGGTGGGTGTAGTCGCCGGTGAACGCTCTTTCCGTACCACCCTCGCGGGCGATGCGGTATTGTTCCGGCGTGAGACGTTCGCGCAGTTCGGCGTCCGTCGGGCGATCGGTTTGACTCATGCAACCTCCGGGTCGATAGGATTGTCTGTCAACACGTGATGGTTATGGTGATGGGACCCGCAGGATGACGCCGGGTTCTCGTCGCCCGACCAAGGAAAAGACCGCTGGAGGTGGTCGTGGGTTGTCCCGATTGCGAACGTATTGACCTGCTGCCGGCAGCGTCCGGCACCCTCTATCTGGCGCCGGTCCTGGCGCATACCCGCGCGGCCCTGCGTCAGCGCATGGTAGACGAACAGCTGCCCTGTGCCGAGCCGGCTTCCGGGATCCTGGCGTTGCCGGTTAAGGGCACGGGCGGACTGGGCGAGATGCTGGTACGGCTGGAGCAGGTTCTGAGCAGTTCGGAGCAGGCCGGTTGTCGCGCGACCTTCGTGCCCGAGGGCGAGGACTTTGGCCTGGGGCACCTGCAGGACACCCACCTGCTGTCCACGCTGATTGCCCGGCACAACGCCCGCGATCTCTCCACGATCCTGGCCAACGATGCCCTGGACTTCCACTTCCAGCCCATCGTGCATGCGACGGACCCTTCGGAGGTCTTTGCCTACGAGGCCCTGGTGCGGGCCGCCACGCCGGCGGGTGATCCGATCCCGCCGTCGGAGCTGTTCAAGACGGCGCGCAACGCCGAGTTGCTGTTCCATCTGGATCGGTCGGCCCGGATCAACGCGATTCGCCGCGCCAGCGAACGCGGGATCGGCAGCCGGCTGTTCATCAACTTCAATCCGACCGCGATCTACGACCCGGCCTTCTGCCTGGAGACCACGGTGCGCGAGATCATGTCGCGCCCGGCGGACCGGGTTGGCCCCAGCGGCTTCGTGTTCGAAGTCATCGAGAGCGATCAGGTCACGGACATCGAGCACCTGTCACGGATCGTGGAGCGCTACCGGCGGGCCGGGTTCCAGGTGGCGCTCGACGACCTGGGGGCCGGCTACGCCTCGCTGAACATGCTGTCGCAGCTGCGCCCGGATTTCGTGAAGATCGACCGCGAACTGGTCAGTGGCATCGACGGTGACGTCTACCAGCAGAAGATCCTCGACAAGATCGTCGAGCTCGCCCGAGACCTGGATATCCAGGTGGTGGCCGAAGGGATCGAGACGGCCGACGAGTGGCGCTGGCTGAAGGACCGGGTCGACTACTGCCAGGGCTACCTGTTTGCCCGGCCGGCCGCCGAGCCGCCCATGCCCGTGCACCCGGAGGCCTGACAGCGTATCCGTACTTACCCCTTGGCGGGTGCCGGTCCGAATCGGTGCAGGATCACGAACAGGGCCGGGATTACCACCAGCGTGAGAACGGTCGCGGCCAGGATGCCCCCGATGATGACCGTGGCAATCGGCGAGAAACGTTCGGCCCCGACGGCCATCTCCAGGGCCAGCGGCAGCATCCCGGCGATTGTGGACAGCGCGGTCATCATGATGGGGCGCATGCGGGTTTCCACCGCCTCGGTCACGGCGGCATAAATGTCGCGGCCCTCGGCGAGCCGGCGCCGGGCCAGGTCGAGCAGGATGATGCTGTTGTTCACCACGATGCCGATCAGCAGGATGATCCCGAGCAGCGCCGGCATGGAGACGTACTTTCCGGCGATCAGCAGCGCGGCGACCACGCCGATGAACTGCAACGGAATGGCGGTCATGATGATGACGGGGTGGGCGAAGCTGCGGAACTGCACGACCAGCAGGAGGTAGACCGCCAGTGCGGCCAGCAGCAGCGCCCGCATCATGTGGTCACGCGCCTCGTCGAAGTCCGCCTGCTCGCCGGCCAGCGTCGCCGGGTAACCGTCCGGGGCGTTGAACGTGTCCAGGCGCTGCTGGACGTCGGCGACTACCTCGGAAAGTGGGCGTCCCAGGTGGAAGCCGAGGACGTCCAGGGTCCGCTGGCCGTTTTCCCGCGTGACGATGCGCGGGCCGAGGGTATGTTCAAGGCTTGCGACCTCGCTCAGGGCGACCGGGCCCTCGCGGGTGGGCAGCAGGATGCCCTCCAGGTCCTCCGGATAGCGGCGGTCCGAGGCCTGGTAGCGCACGATCACGTCCAGGTCCCGCTTTGGTGGCTGGCGGAAGCGTGTGGCGACGGCGCCGTCCATGGCCTGGTGAACCGCACGGGCAAGCCCGGCCCCGGTGAGACCGAGTTCGGCGGCCCGGTCATGATCGACCCGGACCCGCACCTCGGGGGTGTCGAGGGCCCAGTCCTTGTACAGGTCGGTAATCCCGGGAATGCCGGCAAGATGGTCCAGCAGTTCGCTCGCCGTGCGGTCCAGGGTTTGCGCCTGCTCGCCACTGATCCGGGCGATGATCGGGGCGGCGGTTGACGAGCGCGCGGTGCCGCCGAGTTCGCGGGGCACGGCGCGGGTCACGCCCGGCGTGGCCTCCAGGCGCTGGCGCACGTCGTCCATGATCTCCCATTGTGTGAGGGAACGTTGCGTCCGCGGCAGCAGCGTCACCGTGATCTCGGCCTGATTGACGCCCATGGCGCCGCGGTCGCCCATCGAGCGGGCCCCGGCTTCGTGGCCGAACTGGCCGCTGACATCCACGACGTATTCGTGTTCGGCCAGATACTGCTCGACGGGTTCCAGGGTTGCCAGGGTGGTGTCTAGCCGGGTGCCCGGCGCCAGGTCGACCAGAACCTGGAAACTGCCCGAGTCGAAACGCGGCAGCATCTCGCTCCCGGTCATGCGGAGCATGCCCAGGCTGAGGGCCAGCAGCATGACCGCCACTGCCAGCGTCGCCAGCGGACGCTTTAGCGCCAGGGCCAGCACGTCCAGATAGAGGTGACGGACGCCGCGCGCCGGTGCCTCCAGGGTCTCCCGCCAGCGCGGGGTGGCGGTCGCCGTTGCAGGGCGCAGCCAGTAGGTGGCCAGCAGCGGGATCAGGGTGACGGCCATCACGAACGACGCGCCGAGGGCGAAGGCCAGGGTCAGCGCGAGGGGGCGGAACAGCTCGCCGACGAAGCCGCCCATGAACGTGAGGGGCAGCAGTACGCCCAGGGTGGTCAGCGTGCCGCCCAGCTTGGCGCCGAAGACCTCGCCGACCCCCTGGATGGCGGCCTGGCGCGGCGGCTGGCCCTCTTCGTCCAGGTGACGGTGGATGTTCTCGAGGATCACGATGCCGTCGTCGACCAGCAGGCCGATCGCCAGGATCAGCGCCGACATGGTGACCATGTTCAGATCCAGACCGGCCAGTTGCATCAGGCCGAAGGTCGCCAGGAACGCCGCCGGTATGGAAAGGGCGATGATCCCGGCCTGACGCAGATCGGCGAGAAACAGCAGGACGATCACCATCGTCAGGGCGATGGCGATCATCACGGTCTGCGTCATGTCGGCGATCACCTTCTCGGTGAACACCGAATCATCGTCGGCGACGACGATGTCCAGCTCGGGCGCGGCGTCGCGCAGGGGTCCCAGCGCCTCGCGCACGCGCGCGGCCACCTCCACCGTGTTGGCATCGTCCCGCCGCAGCACCTGCACGGCGATCGCCGCCCGGCCGTCATGACGGTAGGCCGAGCGGGGCTCGCCGGGCTCCAGACGGACGCGGGCGATATCGCCCAGGCGCACGCGGGTATCGTCGTCCGCGATGAGGATAATCCCGCGTGCATCGGCCTCGCTGCGCAGCGGCGCGTCGAACCGCACCACACTCTCGAGCTCACCGATGCGGACACGACCGCCCGGCGCCATGAGATTCCAGTCGTCGAGGGCCTCCAGTACCCGGGACATGTCGATCCCGAGGGCCTCGGTGCGTTCGGGATCGAGCGCAACATGAAGTTCCCTCTTGTGTCCGCCGACCACGTCGATCGCGGCGACGCCGGGGATCCATTCGAGCCGTTCCCGTATCGCGTTGTCGGCCTGTTCGCGGATCGCGTCGAGCGCCAGGGTGTCGCTGGTCAGGGCGATGGTGACGATCGGCTTGTCGGCTGTTGAGAACTCCAGGATCTGCGGTTCTTCGATGGTGGCAGGCAGGTCCGGGCGCAACCGGCCGACGGCGTTCTGGACGTCCACCGCGGCGAGGGCGCTGGTGATGCCGTAGTCGAATTCCACCCGTGCCACGGACAGGCCGGTCTGGCTGGAGGAACGGATGCGGGTGACGCCATCGAGGCTGGCAAACTCCTCCTCCAGCAGGCGTGTGAGTTCGCGATCGACATCCAGGGCCGCCATGCCGGGGTATTCCGTGATGACCGTGACGGTCGGCGGATCGGTATCGGGAAACAGCTGGACGGGCAAATCGAAGCGCGCCTGCAGGCCCAGGATCAGGGCGGCCGCCAGAAGGGCCAGTACCGTGTGCCGGTACCGAAGGAGGCCTTCGACCCAGGTCATCGGGGGCTGTCGTCCACGGCGTGCACGGGCATCCCGTCCCGGATCCGGCGATCCGGCGTCACGATGATGCGGTCACCCGGCTCGATGCCCTCGAGAATCGCCTGTTCTCCGTTCGGCAAGGACCGTGTCACCACTTCCGTGCGGTATGCGCGTCCGTCTTCCAGCCGATAGACCCACTGGTGATCGGTGTCGCTCCGGACCGCGTGAGCCGGCACGCGGATGACCGGGTCCACGTGATCCAGGACGACCCGTGCCTGTACGGCCATGCCGGGGCGCAGCCCCTCCGGTGGGTCGGACAGACGCGTTTCGAAGCTCCCGCTGCGCCGGGTGGGCTCCAGTGTGGGGTGGACCCGGTCCAGCCGGGTCGTCACGGTACGTTCCATGGCGGGGATGGTCAGCTCGACGTCCAGGCCAGGTTCGAGCAGCAGGATGTCGCGCTCCGGCACGCGCAGGACCGCATGCAGCTTCTCGAGGCCGACCAGTTCGATCAGGGGCTGGCCCGAAGCGGCCAGGTCGCCGGGGCGGACATGGGTGCGCTGCACCTGGGCGGTGAAGGGGGCCCGCTCCGTTGTGTATTCGAGGCGTTTGCGGGCCAGTTCCAGCGCGGAGCGGTTCTCCCGGAGCTGGGTTTCCAGTGTGGCGACGCGCTGGCGAGCGTCGTCGAGTTCGCTTTCCGGGATCAGATCCCGGGCAAAGAGATCCTGCTGGCGATCGAGGTTGCGCTGGGCGGTGGCCCGTTCCCCATCCAGGCGCTGGTCGGCGGCCTTTCTCTGGCGGACCTCCAGACGCGTCTCGTCGGTATCCATGCGCACCAGGACTTCACCCGCTTCGACCCGGTCGCCGGCGTTCAGGGGGCTTTCCAGTACCTGGGCGGTGATCCGGGCCGAGATGGTCGTCTCGTCGTGGGTCTCAATGCTGCCCCGATACACAGGGCTATAGAACGTGGCCCGCGTGGGTTCCGCGGAGATCGTGGTGACGGCCGGCGGTGGCACGGCGCGCGCGGCCTCGGGGAAAAACCTTTCCGACAGCCGGTCCGTCGCGCTCCAGGCCGTCACGATCACCACCCCGGCCAATGCGAGGAGGCCCAGGGTCCGCCGAAGGCCACGGCGTCTGGATGAGGTGCGGGAGGCGTTCATGTGCTGCTCAGCGTTCCGGCGCATTTTCCGGGGACAGGGCGCTGACCACGTCCTCGCGGAATGCACTGTGGCAGGCGATGCAGGCATTCACGAGCCTGCCGTGGTAGCGGATGGACTGGTCCAGATCCTGGTCCCGCGCCGCGTTGGCAAGCCCTTTGGCGGTTTCGTGCACCCGCTGGTCCAGCGCACGAAACTCGCTGACTCGCGACCCGACTGCCGACAGGACACGCCGCCGCTCGCCGAGCGAGGGTTTCGGGTGATCCGCGATCGCCTCGGCGGCCTCGGTGGCGGTGTCGAAGTCCTCGACGAACAGCGCGGACTGCACCCGGTTCATGTCGTCCGCGAGCCCTTGCATCACGGACTGAAAGGTATCGGCCGCCGCAGTGCTGGCCAGGGGCATGGCGAGAACGGCGACGACCAGGGCGGCACGGCTTGTGGCTCGGGGGAAAAGCATATCCAGTCTCCTCGGGTTAGTCGGATGTGTTCGCGTGCGGGCCGGGTGCCTGATCTGGCGGGCCCTGCGGTGCCCCCAATGCAGGCTCCAGCAGGCGCCAAAGCACCTCGCCCTGCTGGTCAAGCGGAAACTCGAAGTCGGAGAGCGACCAGCGCATGACCAGCCCCTGGATCAGCGCCACGATCAGGCGCGCGGTCTCGGCCGTGTCCAGGTCCTGGCGAAAGCATCCCTGGTGGACGCCGTCCCGGAGCAGTTCCTCCAGCCGCGCGGTATAGCGGTCGATGATGTCGCGGACCACGGCCTTCAGCTCGGGGTCTTCCAGATGCAGGCGTTCGGAAAAGATCAGACGAGGCAGACCCTTTCGACGACTGATGAACCGCAATTGCCGGCTCAGGAGTTTGCGCAGACGGACGTCGGCCGGCCCTCGTCCGGAGAGCATCGGTGTGAGTACGTCCAGGAGCTTGCGGCCAATGGAATCCAGGGCCGCTCGGAAGATGGCGTCGCGGGTCGGGAAATGCCGGAAGATCGTGGGCTGGGCGATCCCCACCCGGTCGGCAATGGCCTGAGTGGAAATCTCCCGGGTACCGCGCTCGGCCGTCAGGTCAAGCAATGCCCGAACGATTTCCTCGCGTCGCTCTTCACCCGACTTGCGCTTCATGCAAGTAATCACTCGCTTTCTTGATAATAATGCATACTGTATGAAGTTTATGGGAGCGATGCAAGCGGTCCCGGTGCGTGCACAAACGCACGCGTTTACATAGACTCGGGGTCATGAATCAGCTCCCGCCCGATGCCCGTAATCCGACCCTCGAATCCGCCTACCAGCTGCTGCGCGATGCCGAGGTGCGCTATCGCGGGCGTACCGTTGGCACCGTGGCCAGCCTGGACGAGCGGGCGCCCGCGGAGAACTACGCCGACTGCTTTATCCGTGACTTCGTGCCCTCCGGGCTGGTCTATCTGCTGAACGACGAGCCCGAGGTGGTGCGCGACTTTCTTGCGCTGATCCTGCAGATCCGCGACACCCAGGAAGAGATCGAGGGCCACCGGCGTCTGCCGCGGGTGATGCCGGCGAGCTTCCGCGTGTTCACCGACGAGAACGGGCGCGAGTCGCTGGCCGCGGACTTCGGGGATCGCGCGATCGGGCGCGTGGCGCCGGTGGACTCGATGATGTGGTGGGTGCTGCTGCTGCGCGCCTACCAGAACCGTACAGGGGACCACGACTTCATTAAGAGCCCGGATGTGCAGCGCGGCATCCGCTTGATCCTGAGCATCTGCCTGCAGGATCGCTTCGAGGTCTTCCCGACCCTGCTGGTGCCGGACGGCAGTTTCATGATCGACCGGCGCATGGGGGTGTTCGGCCACCCGCTGGAGATCCAGGCCCTGTTCTACGGGATGCTGAAGGCCTCGCTGGCCATGCTCGAGCCCTGTGACAAGGACTCCGAACTGCTGTGCGAGCAGTCCGCGATCCGTACCCGGCAGCTGGCGGACTACATCCGCAACTACTACTGGCTGGACCTGGAACGCCTGAACGCCATCCATCGCTACCGTACCGAGCACTTCGGCCACGAGTCGGAGAACGCATTGAACATCTACCCCGAGAGCATCCCCGACTGGCTGGTGGACTGGATCCCGTCGGAGAGTGGTTACCTGGTCGGCAACCTCGGTCCGGGGCGCATGGATTTCCGCTTCTTCAGCTTCGGCAACCTGCTGGCGGTGCTGTTCGGGCTGGCCGATGAACACGAGTCGCGGCTGATCATGCAGACCTTCGAGCAGCGCTTCGAGGACCTGATCGGCACCATGCCGGTGAAGATCTGCTACCCGGCGATGATGGGCGAGGAATGGCGCCTGCTGACCGGCTCGGACCCCAAGAACACGCCCTGGTCCTACCACAACGGCGGGAACTGGCCGGCGCTGCTGTGGGCCTTTACCGGGGCGGCACTGCGCGTGGGCCGCCCGGACCTCGCCCGCAGCGTGCATGCGGTGGCGGCCGAGCGGCTGCATCGCGACGACTGGCCGGAATACTACGACGGCCGCCACGGCCGTCTGATCGGGCGGCGGGCCAACTACCGCCAGACCTGGTCGGCCACGGCGGTGCTGCTGTCCCAGGCGATGATCGACAACCCCGAAAACCTGTCGCTGTTCGACAGTCCGGAACCGGAGACGCCATGAAGAAGACTCAGAGCAAGTCCCGCCAGGGCGAAGGCCTTTATCTTGTTCTGATCAGCGTGCATGGCCTCATTCGAGGCGAGAATCTGGAACTCGGCCGGGATGCCGACACCGGCGGGCAGACCCTCTACGTGGTCGAACTGGCGCGGGCCCTGGCGCGGCATCCGCAGGTCGGACGGGTGGACCTGCTGACCCGGCGCGTGGTCGACAGCCGGGTCGACGATGACTATGCCGAACCGGTGGAGGATCTGGGTGACGGTGCCCATATCGTGCGCCTGGACAGCGGCCCGAAGCGCTACCTGCGCAAGGAAAAGCTCTGGCCGTATCTCGACTGCTTCGCCGACAACGCCCTGGCGCATATCCGGCGGGTCGGGCTGCGCCCGGACGTGATCCACGGTCATTATGCCGATGCCGGCGATGTCGCGGCGCGGCTGTCCAACCTGCTGGGCGTGCCCATGCTGCAGACCGGGCACTCGCTCGGGCGGGTCAAGCGCGAGCGCCTGCGCGAGGGCGGCCTGTCCGAGAAGGACATCGAATCACGCTACAACATCTCCACCCGTATCCATGCCGAGGAAGAGGCGCTGGCGCACGCCCACCGGGTGATCGCCAGCACCCGTCAGGAGGTGGACGAGCAGTACGCCACCTACGACAACTACCAGCCCGAGCGCATGGAGGTGATCCCGCCGGGGACCGACCTCGAACGCTTCCACCCGCCGAAACGCGGTGAGCGCAAACCGCCGATCTGGCCCGAGATCCGGCGTTTCCTGCAAAAGCCCGACCGGCCGCTGATCATGGCGCTGTCGCGCGCCGACGAGCGCAAGAATATCCGCAGTCTGGTGGATGCGTATGCCGGCAACGAATGGCTGCGCGAGAACGCCAACCTGCTGATCGTGGCCGGCAACCGCGACGACATCCGCGATCTGGAAAAGGGCGCGCGCGAGGTGCTCACGGATCTGCTGCTGCGCATCGACCGCCACGACCTGTATGGCAAGGTGGCCTACCCCAAGCACCACGGCTCGGACGATGTTCCCGATCTCTACCGCCTGGTGGCGGCCACCCGCGGGGTATTCGTGAATCCCGCCCTGACCGAGCCGTTCGGCCTGACTCTGATCGAGGCGGCGGCCAGCGGCGCCCCCATCGTCGCCACCAACGACGGCGGCCCCGACGAGATCGTCTCGCGCTGCCACAACGGCCTGCTGATCGACCCGCTGGATCCCGAGGGGATCGCCGATTCCATCCAGGCGATCCTCGCCGACCGCCCGCGCTGGCAGCGTTATTCGCGCGACGGGCTCAAGGGCGTGCGCAAGCACTATTCCTGGGACGGGCACGCGGAGAAATACGTGCGCCTGCTGCGCTCGCTGTCGCGCGAGGTGCGTCAGGTGCGGCACGAACAGCGCCAGGTCTCCGGTCGCCTGGCGAACGTGGACCGCGCGGTGATCACCGACATCGACAACACCCTGCTGGGCGACACGAAGGCTACCCGGGCGTTTGTCGCCTGGCTGCGGCGCAACCGCAAGCGGGTGGCCTTCGGCGTGGCTACCGGGCGCCGCATCGATTCCGCCGCCGCGGTGCTGGAGGAACACGGCGTGCCGATGCCGGACGTCTGGATCACCTCGGTGGGCAGCGAGATCCACTACGGGTCCGAACAGACCCCGGATCGTGGCTGGGCCCGGCATATCAGCCATCGCTGGGAACCCGATCGCCTGCGCGAGGAACTGGACGGCGAGCCCGGGCTGGTGCCCCAGCCGGACATCGACCAGCGCTCGCACAAGGTCAGCTATTTCGTCGAACCGCCCGGCAGCATCGACGTGGAGGCGATCGAGACCCGGCTGTACCGGGCCGATCTGCATGCCCACGTGATCTATTCCCACGAACGCTTCCTGGACCTGCTCCCGGTGCGGGCATCCAAGGGGCTGGCGGTGCGCTACTTCGCCGACAAGTGGGGCATCCCGCTGGAGCATGTACTGGTCGCCGGTGATTCGGGCAACGACGAGGACATGCTGCGCGGGCGCCTGCTGGGGGTGGTGGTGGGCAATCATCAGCCCGAGCTGCAGTCCCTGCGTGGCTTCAAGCGGATCTTTTTCGCCCGCGCCACGCATGCCCGCGGCATCCTCGAGGGGATCGAGCACTTCGATCTGCTCAACCGCTGCGACGTGCCCGGCAACGGCCAGACCTGCTGAGGTTACGGGACCGGCAGCAGCAGCGCGATGCCGGTGAGGACCGTCACCACCTCGAACGCCCGTTTGACCAGGCGGTTGCCGTAGCGGATCGCCAGCGTGGCGCCCAGATAACCGCCGATGAAGCTGCCGAGGAGCAGCGCCGGCAGCCAGTCCCACTGCACCGTGCCGAAGGTGCCCAGCATCAGCGCGCCGGCGCCATTCCACACCAGCCCCACCAGCACCATGGTGTAGCCGACGGCCTCGGTGTAGCTCATGCCGTACCAGCGCACCAGCCACAGCGTGACCATCAGCCCGGTGCCGGAGGCCAGCGAGCCGTTGAGCGCGCCGATCACGAACAGCCCGGCGGCACCGATCAGGGCGTGGTTGAGGCTGTCGGAGGTGACCCGGCGCTTCTGTCCCAGCTGCGGGCGCCGCCAGGAATACCACCCCAGGGCGACGGTCAGCAGGCCCAGGGCGATCTCCCCGGCGCGTGGCGGGATCTCCAGCACCAGCCAGGCCCCCAGCAGTACGCCCGGTACGCCGGCCCCCAGGATGACCCCTAGTCGAGCCGGGGAAAATGTGCTTTCCTTCACATGTCGCAGGCCGGCGCCCGCCCCCAGGGCCACCGTGGCGATCTTGTGAGTCGCCAGGGCCACCGGGTAGGGCAGGCCGAGGAAGATCAGGGCCGGGAGCTGCAAGAGCCCCGCGCCGCCGCCCGCCAGCGCGGAGAAGCCGTTGGCGATGAGGGCCACGAGCGCGAGCCCGAGATGCTCGAGGATGGACATGAGAGTAAGCGGACCAATGTACGGGAACGGGATGGCTGTCGGGGTGCTGCTCGGCGCCCTGGCCATGCTGCTGGCCATGTCGGTGGCACCGGCGGTGGCCGGCGACATCCATCGCTGGGTGGATGATGATGGCACGGTACGTTTTTCGGACAAGCCGAGGCCGGAATCCAGCGACCGCGAGCGGCAAGTGTACGACCGCCAGGGCTTCGTGCGCGAGGTGGTGCCGGCCCCGCCCACCGCCGAGGAACGCGAGGCCGCGGCCGAGGAACGCCGGCGCGCCGAGCAGGCGCAGGAGTCGGGTGAGGGTGCCGCCCGCGACCAGGCGGCCCGCAAGCGTCAGCTGGAGCGCGCATACGATTCGCTTGCCGAGATCGAGTCCCTGCGTGAGCGGCGCATCGCCGCGCTGGAGAACAATATCCGCATGAGTGAGCGTCAGGCGCGGATCCTCGAGCGCGAACGCGACCGCATCGAACGCCAGCAGGCCCGCAATCCGGACAGCGCCGCGCTGCGGGCGCGCTACGCCGACGAGCTGGAGGACGTGCAGGGCCGGCTGGACCGCGAACGGGCCTACCAGGAACGCCAGCAGGCCCGTATCGACGAGATGAACGCGCAGTTCGACGCGGACGCCGAGGATTACCGCGAACTGGTCCTGGAAGAGGAGGACTGAGCGCGCCGCACCGTGCCGTGCCCCGGGGCGCGGCGCGGGTCAGCGGCTGATCAGGGTGCCCACGCCCTCGTCGGTCAACAGCTCCAGCAGGACTGCGTGTTCCACCCGGCCGTCGACGATGTGGGTGGCGTTCACGCCGCTGCGCACCGCATCCAGGGCGCAGCGGATCTTGGGGATCATGCCGCCATGGATGGTCCCGTCACGGATCATCTCGTCCACCTGCGGCGCGGCGAGCTTCGGCAGCAGCGTGCCGGCCTGGTCCAGCACCCCGGGGGTGTTGGTCAGCAGGAACAGCTTCTCCGCGTCCAGCACCACCGCGAGCTTTTCCGCCGCGGTATCGGCGTTGATGTTGTAGGCACGCCCCTCGCGGTCGAAGCCGATGGGCGCGATCACCGGGATGAAGCTGCTGTGGTCGAGGGTATGCACGATGGCCGGATCCACGCCTTCGACCTGACCGACATGGCCCAGATCCACGTCGGGGTCCTCGCCGCGCAGTGGCGTGGCGCGGATCATCTGCCCGTCCTTGCCGGTCAGGCCCACCGCGCGACCGCCGTAGCGGTTGATCAGGGACACGATCTCCTGGTTGACGATCCCGCCGAGGACCATCTGCACCACGTCCATGGTCTCGCGGTCGGTGACCCGCAGGCCGTCGACGAACTCCGATTTCTTGCCCAGCCGATCCAGCAGGTCACCGATCTGCGGGCCGCCGCCGTGGACCACCACCGGGTTCACGCCCACCTGCTTGAGCAGCACGATGTCGCGCGCGAAGCTCGCCTTCAGGTGGTCCTCGGTCATCGCGTTGCCGCCGTACTTGATGACGATGGTCTTGCCTGCGAAACGCTGGATGTAGGGCAGCGCCTCGATCAGGACATGGGCGACGGAATGGGCGGTGTCGGTGTCCATGGCTGGGGGTCCGGTTGACGTTCGGGGGCGGAGTTTATCACCCGGCGCGGGGCCGCGGTGCGGGCGAACGGCGTCAGCGCTGGCCGGATGAACCGAAGCCGCCGGTGCCGCGCTCGCTTTGCTCGAAGTCATCGACCACGCGGAACCGCGGCTGCAGTACCGGCACGAAGACCAGCTGCGCGATGCGGTCGCCGACGTCGATGGAGATCGGTGCATCACTGCGGTTCCAGGCGGAGACCATCAGCGGGCCCTGGTAGTCGGCGTCGATCAGTCCGACCAGGTTGCCCAGTACCAGGCCCTTCTTGTGGCCCAGGCCCGAGCGCGGGAGGATCATGCCGGCGTAGCCCGGGTCGGCGATGTGCACCGCCAGTCCGGTGGGCAGCAGCTCGGCTTCGCCCGGGGCCAGGTTCAGCGGTTCTTCCAGCATGGCGCGCAGATCCACGCCGGCGGAGCCCTCGGTGGCGGGGGCGGGCAGCGGGAAGTCCGTGCCCATGCGCGGATCAAGGACCTTCAGATCGATTTCCGGGGCGGGCATGCGTCAGTTTCCTTGGGTCGGAGAGGGGTTGGCCGGGTGCGTCTGCAGGCGCTCGGCGATCAGGGTGATCAGTTCGCGGGCCAGGCGGTCCTTGGGCTGGCGTGGCAGTTCGCGTTCGCCGTCGGGCCACAGGCACAGCAGGCTGTTGTCGCCGTGGCCGAAACCCCGGCCGCCGTCCACGCGGTTGGCGGCGACCAGATCCAGGCCCTTGGCGACGAGCTTGTCGCGGGCGTATTCCCGCAGATTGCCGGTCTCGGCGGCGAATCCGACCAGCAGCGGCCGGGCTGCAAGCCCGTCGACCCGCCGGGCCACGTCGGCGAGGATGTCCGGGGTGGGTTCCAGTTCCAGCGCCAGGTCTTCGCGGGTCTTTTTCAGCTTCTGCGCGGCCGGGTTGGAGGGCCGGTAGTCGGCCACCGCGGCGGTGGCGATGAACACCTCCGTGTCCTCCAGCGCCTCCAGTACGGCCGCATGCATCTCCGCCGCCGTTTCCACCGCATGCGCCTGCACGCCGGGCGGTACCGCCAGCTCGCAGGGCCCGTGCACCAGGGTGACCCGGGCGCCGGCATCGCGCGCGGCGGCGGCCACGGCAAACCCCATGCGTCCGGAGCTGCGGTTGCCGAGGTAGCGCACCGGGTCCACCGGTTCGCGGGTCGGCCCGGCGGTGATCAGGACACGGCGGCCCTGCAGCGGGCCGGGGGTTGTATCCAGCAGGGCGGAAGTGATGGTCGCGGGTTCCGCCATGCGTCCGGCGCCCTGCTCGCCACAGGCCTGCTCGCCGCTGTCCGGCCCGACGAACCGCACGCCGCGCTCGCACAGGGTGGCATGGTTGGCACGGGTCGCCGGGTGTTCCCACATGCGGTGGTTCATCGCCGGTGCCAGGGTCACCGGGGCGGTGGTGGCCAGCAGCAGGGTGGTCAGCAGGTCGTCGGCCAGCCCCTGGGCCATGCGCGCCATCAGGTCGGCGCTGGCGGGGGCGACCACGACGTGGTCGGCCCAGCGCGCCAGCGCGATGTGGTCCATCCCGGATTCCGCTTCGGCGTCCAGCAGATGGGTGCGCACCGGCTCGCCGGACAGGGCCTGGAAGGTCAGCGGGGTGACGAAGGCCTGCGCCCCCGCGGTCATCACCACGCGCACCGCGCAGCCGCGGCGGCGCAGTTCCCGCACCAGCTCGCAGGCCTTGTACGCCGCGATGCCGCCGCTGACCCCCACCAGGATGCGTGGCCCGCCGGAGTCCCCGTCGCTGCAGGTCGTTTCGTTCATTCGGTAGATTCTAACAGCGGGCCCGCCGTCGCGGCTTGCGCGCGCTGGCCGGGCGGGGCAGGATCGAACCGGATACGGACCACAGGGAGGTGGACATGGCCATCACGGACTGGCCGGCGGGCGAGCGCCCGCGCGAGAAACTGCTGGAACGCGGTGCCGCCGCGCTGTCGGATGCCGAACTGCTGGCGATCTTCCTGCGCACCGGCGTGACCGGCAAGAGCGCGGTGGATGTCGCGCGCGACCTGCTGTCCCGTTTCGGGGGCCTGCGCCCGCTGCTGCAGGCCGACGAGGCCGGGTTCTGCGCGGCACCGGGGCTGGGGCAGGCCAAGTATGCCCAGTTGCAGGCCGTGCTGGAGATGGGCCGTCGGCATCTGGAGGCGGACCTGGAGCGCGGCGAGGCGCTGACCTCGCCGGCGGCCACCCGCCGGTTCCTGAGTGCCCGCCTGCGCGACTACCCGTTCGAAGTCTTCGGCGCGCTGTTCCTCGACAATCGCCACCGGGTGCTGGCGTTCGAGGAGCTGTTCCGCGGCACCATCGACGGCGCCAGCGTGC
Organism: Thioalkalivibrio sp. ALE19; assembly: GCF_000428605.1. NCBI lineage: Bacteria > Pseudomonadati > Pseudomonadota > Gammaproteobacteria > Chromatiales > Ectothiorhodospiraceae > Thioalkalivibrio > Thioalkalivibrio sp. ALE19. The sequence continues at coordinate 78,966 of NZ_AUAG01000010.1, read as the reverse complement.
ACCCGCGCGAGGTGGTGCGGCGGGTACTGCACCACAACGCCGCCGCGGTCATCCTCGCCCACAACCATCCTTCCGGCGTGGCCGAGCCCTCGCGCTCGGATGCGCTCATCACCCGGCGCCTGAGCGAGGCACTGTCGCTGATCGACGTGCGCCTGCTGGATCACCTGATCATCGGCGACACCGCCGTGTCGCTGGCCGAACGCGGCGAGCTGTGAGAGTAACCCGCGAGGCATGTATGCATAAAACGGCATCGGATGGTGTATTATTAGTGCATCGGCGAACGGGGCCGGTCCGGCCGGAGTCGCGGGAGAGGAGCCATGCGGACAACGATCAACATCGACGACGAGTTGCTGGAAGAAGCGCGACGCATGACGGGGGTGAGCGAGAAGACGATCCTCGTTCGGGAAGGCCTGCGGGCGCTGGTGGAGCGCGAGAGCGCCCGTCGCCTCGCGCAACTGGGCGGCAGCGAACCCGACCTGGAGGCGGTTCCCCGCCGGCGCCCGATGGCGGGATGATCCTCGTCGATACTTCGGTATGGATCGATCATCTGCGCGAGGGGGAGCCGGAACTGGAGGTTCTGCTCCATGAATCGAGGGTGCTGGTCCATGCCTTCGTGATCGGCGAGCTCGCATGCGGAAATCTGCGCAACCGGGGCGAGATCCTGCGGCTGCTGGGCGACCTTCCGCACGCGACCCGGGCAACGGACGAGGAGGTGCTCGCGTGCATCGAGGCCCGCGAATTGATGGGTCGCGGTATCGGGTATGCCGATGCCCATCTGCTTGCTTCCGGCTTGCTGACGCCGGGCACGCGTCTGTGGACCCGGGATCGACGGCTGCATTGCGCGGCCGCCGACCTGGGGGTTGCCCGCGGCGCCTGACGAGGCTCAACCTCCGGGGCTGGCGTGGAGGGCGCGCTCGAGTGCGTTCAGCAGGGCGTCGACCTGGGCTTCGTTGTGGGCGGCGGACAGGGTGATGCGCAGGCGGGCCTGGCCCTCGGGGACCGTGGGCGGGCGAATGGCGGGAACCAGGAAGCCGGCCTGCTGCAGGCGCTCGGCGATGGCCGTGGCGCGCGCCGCATCGCCGAGGATCACCGGCTGGATGGGCGTGTCCGGCGGTGGATGGGGCAGGCCCAGGGCATCCAGTCCGGCGCCCAGCCGCCGGATCAGGGCGCCCAGATGATCGCGGCGGTCGCCGGCCGCCCCGGCGATGCGCACGGACGCCAGGGTAGCGGCGGCCAGCGCGGCGGGCATCGCCGTGGTGTAGATATAAGGCCGGGCGGTCTGGATCAGGGTCTCGATCAGCGCTTCGCTGCCGGCGACGAAGGCCCCGGCGGTGCCGAAGCCCTTGCCCAGGGTGCCCATCAGGATCGGTACGTCGCCGGTATCCAGGCCGAAATGCTGGCAGCTGCCGCCCCCGGTCTCGCCCAGCACGGTGAAGCCGTGGGCGTCGTCCACCATCAGCCAGGCGTCGAACTCGCGGGCCAGCGCGGCCAGCTGCGGCAGCGGGGCGATGTCGCCGTCCATGGAGAAGACCCCGTCGGTGACGATCAGCCGGTGGCCACCGGCGGGTGCCCGTTCGAGGCGCTGGCGCAGGTGTTCGGGGTCGCCGTGGCGGTAGCGCTGGCTGCGCGCGCCGGACAGGCGCACGGCGTCGATCAGTGAGGCGTGGTTCCAGCGGTCCTCGAACACCGTGTCGTGGCGCCCGACCAGGGTCTGCACCAGCGCGAGATTGGCCATGTAACCGGTGGAGAAGACCAGTGCCCGCTCGCGCCCGGTGAAACGCGCCAGCGCCTGTTCCAGCTCGGCGTGGGCCCGGGTGTGGCCGTTGATCAGGTGGGCGGCCCCGGCGCCGGTGCCGTATTCGACCAGGGCCTCGCGGGCGGCGGCGCTGACCGCCGGGTCGGCGGCCAGGCCGAGGTAGTCGTTGGAGCAGAAGGCGACGACCGGCTTCCCGTCGATGATCTGCTCCGGCTGCTGCGGCCCGTCGAGCGTGCGCAGGCGACGCCACAGCCCGGCCTCGCAGACGGTCTCGAGGCGCTGCTGTAGGAAGCGTTGCAGGGAGTCGCTCATGCCCGGCCGGGGTGCCTGCGGCTGCGTCGTGGAGGAGAAGGCCCGCCCGTCCGGCGGGCCCGGGGTCACGCGCTGCGCGCGGCGGGTTCGGCGGCGTCCTCGCCGGTGTGCCCGTCGGCGGTTTCCGGCTGCAGGCCGAGGCGCTCGAACAGGGCGAGGTCGTGATTCTCGCCCGGGTTCGGCGTGGTCAGCAGGGTGTCGCCGTAGAACAGCGAATTGGCGCCGGCGAGGAAGCACAGCGCCTGCATCTCGTCGGACATCTCGGTGCGCCCGGCGGACAGGCGCACGTAGGAGGCGGGCATCACGATGCGCGCGACCGCGATGCTGCGCACGAACTCCAGCGGATCGATGTTCTCCACGTCCTGCAGCGGGGTCCCCTCGACCTGGATCAGCTGGTTGATCGGCACCGACTCCGGGTGCTTCGGCAGGTTGCCCATCTGCTGCAGCATCCGCGCGCGGTCACGGCGCGACTCGCCCATGCCGAGGATGCCGCCGCAGCAGACGTTCATGCCGGCCTCGCGCACGTGCTCCAGGGTCTCCAGGCGGTCCTGGTAGGTGCGGGTGGAGATGATGTGGCCGTAGAACTCCGGCGAGGTGTCGAGGTTGTGGTTGTAGTAGTCCAGCCCTGCCTCGGACAGGCGCTGTGCCTGCTCCGCCTTCAGCATGCCGAGGGTCATGCAGGTCTCCAGTCCCTCGTCCTTGACCGCGCGCACCATCTCGATCACGCGCTCGAGGTTCCGGTCGGTGGGGTTGCGCCAGGCCGCGCCCATGCAGAAGCGGGTCGCGCCCTGGGCGCGGGCGTTGCGCGCGGCCTCGACGACTTCGTCGACCGGCAGCAGGCGCTCGCGCTCCAGTTCCACGTCGTGGTGGGCGCTCTGCGGGCAGTAGGCGCAGTCCTCGGGGCAGGCCCCGGTCTTGATCGACAGCAGCGTGCTGACCTGCACCGCATTGGGGTCGAAATGTTCCCGATGGGCGGTCTGCGCGCGGAAGATCAGGTCGTTCAGCGGCAGATCCAGCAGGGTTTCGACTTCCTCGGTGGTCCAGTCGTGGCGCAGCTCGCTCATAGGTGGTGCTCCTGGTCGGCCTCGGCCGGGACATCGATGTCCGACCACGGCTCGCGATAGATGGTGTAGAGGGCATACAGCGACCACGGCAGCAGGATCACTGCGGCCACGGCCCAGTAGGCGCGATAGTAGTCGATGTCGGGCGGGAAGAAGGTTGCCACCACGATCAGCGCGCCCATCAGGCCGTACAGCCGGTAGGCGGCCCACTGGGTGTGGTGCCCCACGCGCGGGTCGGGGTGATGCTTGTTCAGGGCATAGACGACCATGGATCCCCCGAACCACAGGATCAGCGGGACGATCCCCACGATCGCCGCGATGATGAAGCCCACGCCGACCCCGTCGCCGCCGACGAGGAACAGGGGGATACCGGCCACGCTGATGACGATGACGTTCCCGATATCGAACAGCGATGCCGCCCGCCGCGATCGGCGTCCGGAGATGGTCTTCGTTTCCATGAGCTATCCTGCCGGTAAAAGGTCGGAGTTTAGCATCATGGCACGCGGCCCTTCATGGATGACGGGGAAAGCGGGAATACGGGTACGGCGCTGGCTGGAGGGGCCGTTTCCGTCGGCCTGCGGGCTTTGCGGGGCCGGCGTTGGTTCGGGCGATGCCCTGTGCGCGGGCTGTCTGGCGGAACTGGAACGGGTGGTGGCCCCCTGTCCGCGCTGTGGCGAGCCGGACACCGTGGCGGGTCCGTGTCCCCGGTGTCGGGATCGCGACCCGCGGCTGGCGGCACTGCATGCCCCGTGGCGCTATACATGGCCGCTGGATCGCCTGATTCTCGCGCGCAAGCATGCCGATGACGCGACCGCGGCACGCGTGCTCCGGGGGCTGGCCCGGCGCGCGGCCGACGAGCTGGCGGATGCACAACATGGCACGGACCCGGGGCCGGATTGTGTGGTCCCGGTGCCGCTGCATCCCGAGCGTTACCGCGAGCGTGGCTTCAATCAGGCCCTGGAACTGGCGCGCGAAGTGGCGCGGGTGCTGGAGGCGCCGCTGGCGTCGCGGCTGGTGGTCCGGGTACGTGCCACCGAATCGCAACAGGGGCTGGGGCGGCGCGAACGCCGTCGCAACGTGGCACGCGCCTTTGCCCTGAGACCCGGCGCGGAGCTGCCGCCGGCGGCCCGTGTGCTGCTGGTGGATGACGTGGCGACCACCGGAGCCACGCTGGATGCGCTGGCGGAGGCCCTGTATGCGGCGGGGGCGGCGCGGGTGGAGGCGCTGACGCTCGCGCGGGCCTGAGGTGCGTCGTTCGCGGGGCGCGGTTGGCGGCTCAGGAGGCCGCTCGCCACAGGTGGTCGCCGATCATCGCCAGCATCACCACCGCGCCGAGATAATGATTGTTCCTGAACGCCCGCAGGCAGTCGGCCGGCTCGCGTTCGGCGATCAGGAACTGCTGGTAGAACATCAGCGCGGCGACCACCGCCAGCCCGGCCATGTACACCCCGCCGAACTCCAGATTGCGTCCCAGCAGCAACAGGCCGATCCAGACCATCACCTGGAGCGCCCCGGTGATGGCGCGGTCCAGCTCGCCGAAGGCGATGGCGGTGGATTTCACCCCGATCTTCAGGTCGTCCTCGCGGTCGACCATGCCGTAGAAGGTGTCGTACACCGTGGTCCATGCGAGGGTGATCACGAACAGCAGCCAGGCCTCCGGCGGCGGCAGTTCGTTGTTGACCGCGGTGAAGGCCATGGGCACTGCCCAGGCGAACGCCGCGCCAAGGTGCACCTGCGGGAAATGGTGGAAACGCTTGGAGAACGGATAGGTGCCCGCCAGCAGCATCGCCACCACCGAGAACGCGATGGTCAGCGGGTTGGTGAACAGCACCAGCACGAAGGCCACCAGGCACAGCGCCGCGAACACCGCCAGGGCCTCGCGCGGGGTGATGCTGCCGATCGCCAGCGGGCGGTCGCGGGTGCGCGTGACATGGGCGTCGAAATGGCGGTCGGCGTAGTCGTTGATCGCGCAGCCGGCCGAGCGCATCAGGGTGACCCCGGCGACGAAGATGAACAGCAGATGCCAGGGCGGCAGGCCGTCGGCGGCGATCCACAACGCCCACAGCGTCGGCCACAGCAGCAGGTAGATGCCCACCGGCCGGTCCAGCCGGGTCAGGCGGGCGTACTCGTACAGGCGCTCGCGCGGGGTCATGGCCGGGGCGGGTCAGTCGGCGGCTTCGTGGCGCAGGGTCGCCAGCACCGGTCCGGTTTCGGGGTGCACCCCGCGCCAGATTGCGAAGGCCTCGGCGGCCTGTTCCACCAGCATGCCCAGACCGTCGCTGCTGAGTGCGCAGCCGTTCGCCTCGGCCCAGTCGAGAAAGCGCAGCGCGGCCGGGCCGTAGACCAGGTCGTAAGCCGTGGTCCGCGGACCGACCAGACCCGCGGGCAGCTCCAGCGCATCCTCGGACAGCCCGGCGGCGGTGGCGTTGAGGATCAGATCGAACGGGGCGTCGGGCAAAGCGTCCAGCGCGCAGGCCTCCAGGCGGGTGTCGCCGGCGAGATCGGCGAAGTCGTGGGCGAGGCCCTCGGCCCGGGCCGGGGTGCGGTTGGCGATCATCAGCTTGGAGGGTCGGCGTTCCAGCAGCGGCTGCAGGATGCCGCGGGTGGCGCCGCCGGCCCCCAGGATCAGGATGCTTCGACCGGTCAGTTCGCAGCCGAGGCGGTCTTCCAGATCGCGCAGCAGGCCGACGCCGTCGGTGTTGTCGCCATGGATGCGGCCGTCGTCGCCGGTCCACAGGGTGTTGGCGGCCCCGGCGCGGCGGGCGCGGTCGGAGAGGACGGCCGCGAGCTGGCAGGCGTCTTCCTTGAACGGGACGGTCACGTTGACGCCGCGCAGTTCCCCGGCCAGCCAGCCGCCAACCTCTTCGGCGAACTGCCCCGGGGTGCCGCGGCGTGCCTCGTAGGTCATCGCCTGCCCGGTCTGTTCGGCGAACAGGGTGTGGATGCGCGGCGACAGGGAATGATGGATCGGGTTGCCCACCACCGCGTAGCGATCGGGACGGCTCATGACGTGGCGTCCTCCGCCAGCCATTCGGCCGCCGCCCGGGCGTAGTAGGTGAGGATGCCGTCGGCGCCGGCGCGCTTCATGCCGGTCAGGGCCTCCAGCACGCAGGCGCGTTCGTCGAGCCAGCCGCGTTCGGCGGCGGCCTTGAGCATCGCGTATTCGCCGGATACGTGGTAGACAAAGGTCGGGCGCTGAAAGCGCTCGCGGATGCGGTGGACCACGTCGAGATACGGCATGCCCGGCTTGACCATCACCATGTCGGCACCCTCCGCCAGATCGGCGGCCACCTCGTGGATCGCCTCCTCGCCGTTGGCCGGATCCATCTGGTAGGTCTCCTTGCTGCCGCGGCCGAGGTTGCCGGCCGAGCCCACCGCGTCGCGGAACGGGCCGTAGAAGGCCGAGGCGTACTTGGCCGAGTAGGCGAGGATGCGCGTGTGGACCTGGCCGTCGTCTTCCAGCGCGCTGCGGATGGCGCCGATGCGGCCGTCCATCATGTCCGAGGGCGCGACCACGTCGGCGCCGGCCGCGGCATGCGAACGCGCCTGGCGCACCAGGGCCTCCACGGTGATGTCGTTCACCACATAGCCGTCGTCATCGATGATGCCGTCCTGGCCGTGGGTGGTGAACGGGTCCAGGGCCACGTCGGTGATCACGCCCAGATCCGGAAGCTCGGCCTTCAGCGCGCGAACCGCGCGCTGGGCGAGGCCCTCCGGGTTCCATGCCTCGGCGGCGTCCAGGCTCTTCTTCTGCACCGGGACCACCGGGAACAGGGCCAGGGCCGGGATGCCCAGGCGGTGGCCGGCGGCAGCGTCGACCAGCAGCTGGTCAATGGAGACCCGCTCCACGCCGGGCATCGAGGGCACCGGTTCGCGGACCCCTTCGCCTTCGGTCACGAACACCGGCAGGATCAGGTCGTCGGCGCTCAGGCGATGCTCGCGCATCAGCCGCCGGGAGAAGGCATCCCGGCGCATGCGGCGCGGACGGCTGGCGGGATAGGGGGCGATGGGGGCGGTCATATGTGCGCGTCCTCGATCGGGGTTGCTCACTCGGCCTCGGCCAGCCAGTCGCGGGGCACCAGGTAGCGCTCGTAGAGTTCGGCCTCCGGGGTGCCGGCTTCCGGCCGGTAGTTGTATTCCCAGCGCACCAGCGGGGGCAGCGACATCAGGATGGACTCGGTGCGCCCGCCGGACTGCAGGCCGAACAGGGTACCCCGGTCGTAGACCAGATTGAACTCCACGTAGCGCCCGCGGCGGTAGAGCTGGAACTGGCGTTCGCGTTCGCCCCAGTCAATGTCGCGGCGGCGGCGCACGATGGGGGCATAGGCCTCGAGGTAGGCGTCGCCCACGCTCTTCATGTAGCCGAAGGCGTGCTCGAAGCCGCCCTCGTTGAAGTCGTCGAAGAACAGCCCGCCGATTCCGCGCGGTTCATTGCGGTGCTTGAGGAAGAAGTAGTCGTCGCACCACTTCTTGTGCTCGGGGTAGAGGTGCTCGCCGAACGGCCGGCAGGCGGCCTCGGCGGTGCGGTGCCAGTGGATGCAGTCCTCGTCGAAGCCGTAGTAGGGCGTCAGGTCGAAGCCGCCGCCGAACCACCACACCGGATCCTCGCCCGGTTTCTCCGCGACGAAGATCCGCACGTTGGCGTGCGAGGTGGGCACATAGGGGTTGTGCGGGTGGATCACCAGCGAGACCCCGGCGGCCTGGAACGAGCGCCCGGCGAGTTCCGGACGGTGGGCGGTGGCCGAGGCCGGCAGGGTGTCGCCCATCACGTGCGAGAAGTTGACCCCGGCCTGCTCGAAGGCCGCACCGCCGGACAGCACCCGGGTGCGCCCGCCGCCGCCGGCCGGGCGGTCCCAGGCGTCCTCGTGGAAACCGGCCTCGCCGTCGAGTTCCTCGATGCCGGCACAGATGCGGTCCTGCAGCCCCCGCAGGTATTCGGTTACGCGGTCGATGGAGACGTCGTTCTCACGGGCCATGTCGGCTCCTCTCAATGGTCCGGTTCGGGTTCGTGGTCGCCGCCGCCGCGCAGCCAGGCGCCGGTGCGGGCATCGCGGATCGCGGTGGGGCCGGCCAGATCGCCGCATTCGGCCTGCAGGATGGCGTCCACCCCGTCGCCGAAGCGGTGTTCCACGCAGCGCCAGTCGGTACAGGGCGCCTCCCCGGCAGGGTTGGCGCTGGTGGAGACCAGGGCGCTCCCGGCGGCGGCACACAGTTCGCGGGCCGGAGGATACGCGGTCACGCGTACCGCCAGGGTGTCGTGCTCGCCGCGCAGCAGGGCCGGGCACTCGGGGGCGGCCGGCCACAGCCAGGTGACCGGCCCCGGCCAGCTGGCCTCCACCCGGGCGCGCGCATCGGCTCCCAGGGGTGCCAGCCACCCGGCAAGACGCTCCAGGCGGTCGCTGATCAGGATCAGGCCCTTGGTATCGGGGCGGCCTTTCAACGCGAGGATGCGTTCCACCGCGACGGGATCGTCCGGCCGGCAGCCCAGACCGAACACCCCTTCGGTGGGGTAGGCCACCACGCCACCGGCACGCAGGATGCGCGCTACGGCTTCCACGGAGTTCGTGCGGGTCCCGGGGGCCGGGGTGTCAGCCGGAGTCACGGCCGCTGGCGGTCACGGTATCGCTGGTCGCCGGGGTTTCCCCGGATCCGGTGTCGCCCCCGGGTTTGCCCCCCGATTTGCCATCGGACGAGTTGCCACCGGATTTTTTCGTGGCGGCCTTGCCGGAGGACTTGCTGCCCGTCGAGCTCGTGGACCGAGATTTGGTCGCGGTCGTTTTCGACTTGCTCGATTTTGTACTCGCGGACTTCGTGCCCGTGGCCTTTGTGCCCGAACCTTTGGCCGTCGATGCCTTCGAGCCCGCAGATTTCGAACTCGAGGATTTCGTCCCTGTCGCCTTCGATGATGTGGTCGAGGCGGCTTTCTTCGCGCCACCCGACTTGCTGGCCGCGGCCTTGCCGCCCTTGCGCCCGCGCCCCTTGCGTTCGGGGGCATTGGCGATCAGTTCCTGGCACTGCTCCAGGGTCAGGGACCTGGGATCGGTCTCCTTGGGCACCTTGGCGTTCTTGTTGCCGTCGGTGACATAGGGGCCGTAACGACCGTTCAGCACCTGGATGCCTTCGTCGTCGAAGCTCTTGATGAAGCGCTCGGCGTCCTTTTTCTTCTTTTCCGCCACCAGTTCCAGGGCGCGCGGCAGCTCGATGGTCCAGACGTCGTCGTCCGGGCCCAGGGAGACGTACTTGGCACCGTACTTCACGTACGGACCGAAGCGCCCGATGTTCACCATCACCGGTTCGCCCTCGGGGGTCTCGCCCAGCTCGCGCGGCAGCTTGAACAGCTCCAGTGCTTCGTCGAGGGTGATCTTGTCCATCTTCTGCCCGGGCAGCAGCCCGGCGAAGCGCGGCTTCTCCTCGTCGTCCTTGGTGCCGATCTGCACGATCGGCCCGAAACGGCCCAGACGCACGCTGACCGGCCGCCCGCTTTTCGGGTCGGTGCCCAGCTCGCGCGACTGCACCGCCTCGGCGCGGGTGACCTTCTCTTCCTTTTCCTTGACCCGGTCGCGGAAGTCATACCAGAAGTCCTCCAGCACCGGGACCCAGTCCTTTTCCCCGCGCGAGATCGCGTCCAGCTCGTCTTCCAGGTTCGCGGTGAAGTCGTAGTCGACGTAGCGATCGAAATGCTGCGTCAGGAAGCTGTTCACGATCCGGCCGGTATCGGTCGGGATGAAGCGCTTGCCGTCCATCTCCACGTATTCGCGTGACTGCAGGGTCGAGATGATGCTGGCATAGGTCGACGGGCGGCCGATGCCGTATTCCTCGAGGGTCTTCACCAGGCTGGCCTCGGTGTAGCGCGGCGGTGGCTCGGTGAAGTGCTGATCGGCGGTGACCTCGTGCAGCGCGACGGTGTCGCCCTCGGCCATCTCCGGCAGGCGCTTGTCCTCGTCGTCGTCCGCGCTGTCGTCGCGGCCTTCCTGGTAGACCGCGATAAACCCGGCGTGGCGCAGGGTGGAGCCGGTGGCGCGGAAGCGGTGGTCGCTGTCGCCCGGGACCAGATCGGCGGCCACGGTGTCGAAGGTCGCGTGGATCATCTGGCAGGCCACGGTGCGCTTCCAGATCAGGTCGTACAGCCGGGCCTGGTCGCTGGTCAGGCGGTTGCGGACCTCGTCGGGGATGCGCCGCACCGACGTCGGACGGATCGCCTCGTGGGCCTCCTGCGCGTTCTTCGACTTGGTCTTGTACTGGCGCGGGCTGTCCGGGAGGTTGTCGGCCCCGTAGCGCTCTTCGATCAGGCCGCGGGCCTCGCCGATCGCCTCGCCGGCCAGCGCGACCGAGTCGGTTCGCATGTAGGTGATCAGGCCTTCCGCGCCGGAGCCCAGGTCGATGCCCTCGTACAGCTGCTGGGCGGTGCGCATGGTGCGGCTGGCATTGAAGCCCAGCTTGCGCGAGGCCTCCTGCTGCAGGGTCGAGGTGGTGAACGGCGCGGCCGGGTTGCGGCGGCGCTGTTTCTTCTCGACCTTGGCCACGCGCAGTTCACCGTTCGCGGCCTCGTTCAGGCGGCCCTGCGCATCGTGGGCGAGCTCGGCGCTGTTGAGGTCGAACTGGTTGAGTTTGTTGCCGTCCAGGTGGGTCAGCCGCGCGGTGAACGGCTGGCCCTCGCGTTCGGCCTTCGCGTCCAGGGTCCAGTATTCCTGCGGGACGAAGGCCTCGATCTCGTTCTCGCGCTCGCAGATCATGCGCAGCGCCGGGCTCTGCACGCGTCCGGCGGACAGGCCGCGCTTGATCTTGCGCCACAGCAGCGGCGAGAGGTTGAAGCCGACCAGGTAGTCCAGCGCGCGGCGCGCCTGCTGGGCGTCGATCAGCGGCTGGGCGAGTTCACGCGGCTGTTCGATCGCCTCCTGGATGGCCTTCTTGGTGATCTCGTGGAACACCACGCGGTAGACGTTGCGGCTCTCGAGCAGGCCGCGTTCGCGCAGGACCTCGTAGAGGTGCCAGGAGATCGCCTCGCCTTCGCGGTCGGGGTCAGTCGCGAGGATCAGGTCGTCGGACTTCTTCAGGGCCTTCGCGATCGCGTCGATCTGCTTTTCGCTGCGCTCGATCACGTCGTAGCGCATGCGGAACCCGTCCTCCGGGTCCACTGCCCCCTCCTTGGGCACCAGATCGCGCACATGGCCGTAGGAGGCCATGACCTGATACTCGGGGCCGAGGTACTTCTCGATGGTCTTCCCCTTGGCGGGGGACTCAACAATGACGAGGTGCTTGCTCATGGGGACTCGGGACCGTCTCGGTGGCGGCGGGTTCCGTGGGAGGCGGTGACGCCGGGATCAGTGCAGATAATCCATCTCGGTGGGACCGATATGGTCGCGCATGACCTCGTCGAGCCGGGAGTAGGCGACGGCGTCGTCCGGCTGGTTGAAGAGCACCATCAGTACCACCCAGCGCAGCTGGTCGAGGTCGATCTCCTCGGCGTCCAGTTCCATCACGCGGTCCATCACCAGTTCGCGGGTGCCGGCACTGAGCAGACCGTTCTGCTCCAGATTGAGAAGGAAGCCACGGCTTTCCATGTTCAGGCGCTGGCGTTCTTCGGGGGCGAACACGCGGCAGGCCGCGCTGTCACCGCCGCGGCTGGCCAGCGGGGCCTCGCTCATCAGTCGGTCCAGCCAGCCCAGGGCGCGCTCGATCTCCCCGGACGCAAAACCGGCTTCGACCAGCTGCCGCTGCAGCTCGCCGCGATCGGGTTCGGCCTCGGATTCTTCATCGAGGGTGTGCTCGAACAGATACATGAGCACGTCCAGCACGCTTTCGTTCATGATTCGGGGGATCCTGCGTCGAGGCGCTGATAGCGCCCGTGATCGAGGGCGGCCACGCGGCCATTGAGTTCCAGTAAAACGAGAATGGATGAAAGCGTGTCGATGGTCAATTGAGTCCGGCTGCGCAGGGTTTCCATGTCCACCGGGTCGAAACCCATCGCCTGCAGGACCTTTTCGTGCTCCGGATCCACCGGCTCGGCGGGCGCCGGCCCCGGGGGTTGCGGGGCGGGCGGGACGCCCAGCCAGTCGGCCAGGTCGTCGAGGATCTCGCCGGCGGTCTCGACCAGTTGCGCCCCTTCGCGGATCAACCGGTGGCAGCCCCGGCTGACCGGGCTGAACACCGAGCCCGGGACGGCGTAGACCTGCCGGCCCTGTTCTCCGGCGAGCCGCGCGGTAATCAGCGAGCCGCTGTTGTCGCCCGCTTCCACCACCAGGGTCGCGAGGGCGAGCCCGCTGATCACGCGGTTGCGCTGCGGGAAGTGTCCGGCCTGGGCCTGGGTGCCGGTCGGCCACAGCGACACGATCAGGCCGTGATCGGCGATGCGGTGCCCGAGGCGCCGGTGCGCGGCCGGATAGATGCGGTCGGGGCCCGTTGCGACCACGGCAATGGTGCGCCCCTGCGGGGCATCCAGCGCGCCCTGGTGCGCGGCGCCGTCGATCCCGCGCGCCAGACCCGAGGTGATGGTGACTCCGGCGCTCGCCAGCTCGCGAGCGAACTCGCGGGCCAGCTTGAGTCCCTGCGGAGTCGCGTCGCGGCTGCCGATGATGGCTACCTGCGGTGCGGTCAGCAGGGTCGGGTCGCCGTTGAGGAACAGCACCGGCGGGGGGTCGGGCAGTTGCGTCAGCAGCGGCGGATAGTCGGGATCGTCGCGACACAGAATGCGGTGACGCTCGTCCGCGCGCTCCCAGGCCAGGTCGGCCGCCACGCCGGGGTGGTCATCGTCGGGGTTTTCCGGCGGGGCCACGCCGACGTCGGCGTCCCTCCACTGCCGGGCGGGCGCGGCCAGCGCGGCCTGTGGCGAGCTGAAGGCCTCCAGCAGGCGCTGGATGCGCCGTGGCCCCAGTCCGGGGGTATGCAAAAGACGCAGCCACGGCCCGGGGTCGACCCCGGCCGTGGCTGCGTCGTTGCGGGACTCGCGTTCCATCGCGGAATCCGCCCTGGTGGTCATGGCTTACGGATGGCGGACGGTGTACCCCTCGCGCAGCGTGCGCTCGGATTCGGTCACCAGCACGTAGGAGACCTTCTCGAAGGTCTTGAAGACCATCACCTCGCCGACCCGTTCTTCGGGCAGGTCCACGGACTCGTTGGTCCCGGCGATCGGATCGCGGACCGTCCGGCCGGCGGTGTAGGCGGCGAACACGTGGCCGTTCTCGATGCCGTCGCGCTCGCCGCGGTTGATCACCGCGGCCTGGTAGCGGCCGATCTGGCTGATCGCATCGAACAGCTTGATGACCTGGCCGTCGATGTCTTCCGGCGGGCGGCCGATCTCGAACAGCAAGTCCTGTTCTTCCGCGAACGGAACCAGGCGGTCGCCGCGGATGGTCTCGCGTTCGCCACGGCGGATGTTGGCACGCGCCACGTGCCCGGGTTCGACGATCTCGGCTTCACCCACCGGGATGGTGGCGACGCCCAGTTCCTCGCCGGTGTCCGGATCCAGCAGCATCTCGTCGCGCCGGACGATGTGGTAGATCTCGTATTCTTCCGTGTCCTCGGCATTGCGGACATAAACCCGGTCGCCCGGGCCGTAGATCACGCGATCGTCGTCCGCGGCCACGATGTAGGGCGCCTGTTCCAGGGTCTCCTCGTCGAGGACCTGCGGCTGGAACATGAACGACTGCAGCGTGGAGATCGGCGGGGTGTCGTCGTCGAGCTCCTCCACGCGGACCTCCGGCGAGAGGCGCTTGGTCGGCCGCACGCGCGGGCCGCCGTCGACCGTGATGCGCGGTTCGCCGTCCACGTAGTGGATGCTCAGGACATCGCCCGGATAGATCAGGTGCGGGTTCTCGATCTCCGGATTCACCGCCCAGATCTCCGGCCAGTACCAGGGTTCGTCGAGGTACATTGCGGAGATGTCCCAGAGGGTGTCGCCCTTCTTGACGACGTAGCGCTCCGGCGCCGAGTCCCGGATCTCCGGGGTTTCCTCGGTGGCGGAGTCGCTGGTCTCCTGGCGTTCCCCGTTGTCCGGGGTGGCGGTTTCGGCAGTCCGGTTCTCGGGATCTTCCGTGCCGCTGCCGGTGTCGGTGTCTCCGGTGGCCGCGCAGCCCCCCAGAAACAGCGTTACACTGAACAGTACGCCCGGCAGCACGAAAGAGGTCGTGGTCGCTCTGGTTTTCAACATCATGATTTCCCCTGTCAGGTCCGCACTCCCCGGGGCCATCCTGTGGCCCGGTCCGAATTCGGTGACGCTTCGGCGGATGATGCGGTCCAACGTTAGCAGAATTGACGGGACTGTACAGCACAAAGATTGAGGTTTTTCATGGCGAAGCGAGAAATTCTCCACTTTCCCGATCCCCGGTTGCGGCAGAAGGCCGAACCGGTCGCCGAGGTGGACGACTCCATCCGCACACTGGTGGACGACATGTTCGAGACCATGTACGCGGCACCGGGCATCGGCCTGGCGGCGGTGCAGGTGAACGTCCACAAGCGTGTCCTGGTGGCCGACGTCTCCGAGGACCAGAGCCAGCCCTGGGCCCTGATCAATCCGGAGATCCTCGAGACCCGGGGCGAGGAAGAGATGGACGAGGGCTGCCTGTCGGTGCCCGGTTACTACGAGAAGGTGCGGCGCGCGGACTGGATCCGCTTCCGCGCGCTGGGTCGCGACGGCCAGCCGTTCGAGGCCGAGGCCGACGGGCTGCTGGCGGTGTGCATCCAGCACGAGATCGATCATCTCGACGGCAAGCTGTTCGTGGACTACCTGTCCAGTCTCAAGCGCGGTCGCATTCGCAAGAAACTGGAGAAGCAGGGCGCGCGCGCCGGCGGTTCCGGCAAGGCCGCGGCGCCCGCGGTCTGATGGCGGCTGCCGACAGGGACGCCCCGGCGCCGCGCATCGTGTACGCGGGAACCCCCGACTTCGCGGTTCCCGCGCTGGAGGCCCTGATCGCGGCGGGTCACCCGCCGGTCGCGGTCTATACCCAGCCGGACCGCCCGGCGGGCCGGGGCCGCAAGCAGCGTCCGGGGCCGGTGAAGCAGGCCGCGACGGCCGCCGGGATCCCGGTGGAGCAGCCGGAATCGCTGCGGGATCCGCAGGCGCGGGCGCGGCTGGCCGAATGGCAGCCGGACCTGCTGGTGGTCGCGGCCTACGGGCTGATCCTGCCGCGCGCGGTGCTGGAGATCCCGCCTCTGGGCGGGGTGAACATCCACGCCTCGCTGCTGCCGCGCTGGCGCGGGGCGGCACCCATCCATCGCGCGATCCTCGCCGGCGATGACGAGACCGGCGTGTGCCTGATGCAGATGGCCCCGGGGCTGGATACCGGCCCGGTCCACGCCTGCCGGCGGCTGCCGCTGGGCCCGCGTGCGACCACCGGCGAGGTCCACGACGCCCTCGCGCGGATGGGGGCGGAACTGCTGGTGGAGCGCCTGCCGGCGATCACGCGTGGCGAGTCGGTGCCCGAGCCGCAGGACGATGCCCGGGCGACCTATGCCGCTAAGCTCGAGAAGGACGAGGCGCGACTGGACTGGGCTCAGCCGACCGGCGAGCTGGACCGCCGCGTGCGCGCCTTCGACCCGTGGCCGGTCGCCTGGACCCGGCTGCCGGACGGCGAGGCGGTCCTGCGCATCCATGCCGCCCGGCCCGTTGAGACGGAGCAAGCGGCGACCGTGACGCCCGCCGATGCCGCGCCGGGCACTATCGTCGCCGCGGGCGGCGAGGGCGTGGACGTCGTTACCGGCGACGGTCTGCTGCGGCTGGAGCGCGTGCAGTTGCCCGGCCGGCGGCCGGTGAGAGCCGCCGACTGGGCCAATACCGGTGATCTGACCGGTCAGCGACTCGGAGGTGACGCCTGATGGCCCGCCAGCTTTCTCCCCGCCAGTGCGCCGTGGAGGCCACCGAGCAGGTGGTGCTGCACGGGGCTTCGCTCAACAGCGTGCTCGAACCCGCGGTGGCGGATCTCCCGGCGCGCGAGGCCGCCTGGACCCGTGCACTGGTTTACACCACCCTGCGCTGGTATCCGCAGCTGGAGGTGCTGGTGCGCGAAAGCCTGGACCGGCCGCTGCGGCGCAAGGACGGCGTGATCGGCGTGCTGCTGGCCCAGGGCCTGGCGGAGATCCTGCATTTCTCCACCCGCGATCACGCGGCGGTGCGCGAGACCGCCGAGACCGCGCGTCGCATCCATCGGCCCGGGGCCGTGGGGCTGATCAACGCGATCCTGCGTCGGGCATTGCGCGAGACCGATGCGCTGGAGGCCCGCATCGCCGAGGACCCGGTGTTGCGGCATGCCTGCCCGGCGTGGCTGATCGAGGCGATCGAGGCCGCGTGGCCCGAGCGCGCGGAGGCCGTGCTGGGCGAGCTGCTGCGCGAGGCCCCGCTGACCCTGCGGGTCAATACCCGTCGCTGGAGCCCGGCCGATGCGCTGGCGGCGCTGCGCGAGGCGGGCTTCGAGGCGCGGCTGCACGACGCCCCCGAGGGCGCGCTGACGCTCGAGGCGGCCACCGACGTGACCGCGTTGCCGGGGTTCGGTGACGGCCGGCTGTCGGTTCAGGATGTCTCCGCGCAGTGGGCCGCGCATCTGCTGGCGCCGCGCCCGGGCGAGCGGGTGCTGGATGCCTGTGCCGCCCCCGGCGGCAAGACCGGGCATCTGCTGGAACGCGCCGACGGCGAGCTGGACCTGGTGGCCCTGGACAGCGACGCCACGCGCCTGGAACAGGTGCGCGAGAACCTGGACCGGCTGCAGCAGGAGGCCACGCTGACCGCGGCCGATCTGGGCGACACCGACGCCTGGTGGGACGGGCGGCCGTTCGACGCGATCCTGCTGGATGTGCCCTGTTCCGCCACCGGCGTGATTCGCCGGCATCCGGACATCAAGACCCTGCGCCGCGCGGACGACATCCCGCGTCTGGCCGCCGAACAGGCCCGTCTGCTGCGCGCGGCCTGGGACCTGCTGCGTCCGGGCGGACGCCTGCTGTATGCGACCTGTTCCCTCCTGGACGCGGAAAATCAGGCGGTGGTGACGCCGTTCGTGGACGCGACCGACGATGCGCGCGTCATGAAAGCGGGGCCGGAAGGCCCGATTCCCGGGGCGTCGCCCCGTTCCTCCGGGGTGTCCATTCCGCCGGGGCTGGCCGGAGGCGACGGCTTCTACTATGCCCTGCTGGAGAAGGTCGGCGACTGATGCCGCGGATCCCGTGGCTGCTGGTGCTGCTGCTGGTGCCGGGGGTGGCCCCGGCACTCGAGATCCGCGACGCCAGTCACCTGTGGCTGGATGACACCACGCTGCTGGCGCGCCTGGACCTGGACATGGCCCTGCCCGAGGTGCTGGTGGACGCGCTGGAGAACGGCGTGACCCTGGGGTTTCGGCTGGAGGCGCAGGCGGAGCCCGACCGCATGCTGCCGGGGAGACCGCTGGTACGCGCGGAGAACCGCGTGCAGCTGCGCTACTACCCCCTCAACCGGCATTATCTGGTGACCTCGCGGGATGGCGAGCGCATGGAGCTGCGCCCCACGCTGGGGGATGCCCTGGAGCAGAGTGCCCGCCGCCTGGGGCGGATCCGGCTGGAGGACGTCCCCGAGGCGCTGCGCGAGGCCCCGGGTGACCACCGCCTGAACGCCCGGCTGTCGCTGGACTACACCGCGCTGCCGCTGCCGTTGCAGCTGGACGCCGGCCTGCGCGGCGAACTCACGGCCCGACAGGAGTGGTACGGATGGTCGCTCGACTGAAGGGTTTGCCCTGGGGGCTGCTGGGGATGATCCTGCTGTTCGTCCTCCTGCTGGCCTCGCTGCTGGTGATGGGGGACGCGGCCCAGCACCAGGCGCGTTTCGAACAGCTGTTCATCTGGCTGCTGGTGTTCCACGCCGCGGTGCTGATCGTGCTGGCCGGCCTGATCATCTATCAGGTGGTGCGCATGTTCTGGCAGTACCGCCACGGGGTTCCGGGCAGCCGCCTGACCCTGCGCCTGGTCGGCGGGTTCATGCTGGTCGCGGTGCTGCCGGTCTCGGTGGTGTACTACTTCTCTTACGAGTTTCTCAGCGAAGGCGTGGATTCGTGGTTCGACGTGCGCGTGGATTCGGCGCTGGAAGACGCGCTGGAACTGTCGCGCTCCTCGCTGGATCTGCGCGTGCGCCAGCTGGCCGAAGAGACCCAGGAGATCATGGAAGACCTGGAAGGCGTCTCCGAGGGCCTGATGGGGCTGACCCTCAACGATTACCGGCGCAGTCTGGGGGCGCAGGAGCTGACCCTGGTGGGCGCCAACAACCGCATCATCGCGTCGAGCACCGACAGCCCCATCCGCCAGCTGCCGTCACCGCCCAGCTCCGACATCCTGATGCGCGTGCGGCCAGGGCAGCCCTACTCGCGTCTGGAGCCACGCCCCGATGATCAGCTGGTGATCCGCGTGGTGGCGACCACGGCCTCGCGCCGGCCCGGCACCGACAACCGCATCCTGCAGGCCGTGTACCCCGTGGATCCGCGCATGAGCGCCCTGTCCCTGCGGGTGCAGGACGCGTTTGCCGATTACCGCGAGTTCGCCTATCTGCGCGGGCCGATCACCCAGGGCTTCATCTTCACCATGTCGCTGGCGCTGGCGATCTCGCTGATGGCCGCGCTGTGGGCCGGGCTGGTGGTCGCACGGCGGCTGGTGCAGCCGGTGTCCGATCTGGTGCAGGGCACGCGCATGGTCGCCGCCGGCGACTACAATACCCGGCTGGAGGTGCGGCGGGCGGACGAACTGGGCTTCCTGGTGCAGTCGTTCAACGCGATGACCCGCACCCTCAGCGAGGCGCGCAACGAGGCCGAGCGCAACCGCCGGCTGCTGGATGCCGAGCGGGCCTATCTCGAGAGCGTGCTCAAGCACCTGCGTTCGGGCGTGCTGGCGCTGGACGGCAGCCTGCGCCTGCGCACCGCCAACGACGCCGCCGGCCAGATCCTCGAATGCGACCTGCCGGGCGCGCGCACCCGGGACATCGCCGAGGTCGGCCGCGAGTGCCCGCTGGTGCACCAGTTCTTCGAGGCCATCCGCGATCCGCTGGCCGGGCACGAGGCGGAATGGTCGCGCCAGGTGGTGGTGTTCACCCGCAGCGGGCGCAAGGTGCTGATGACGCGTGCGGTCTGGCTGCCGACCCCGGGATCCGGGCGCGGGCTGCACGCGATCGTGTTCGATGACATGACGGAATTCCTGAAGGCCCAGCGCGATGCGGCCTGGGGCGAGGTGGCGCGGCGCCTGGCCCACGAGATCAAGAACCCGCTGACGCCCATCCAGCTGTCGGCCGAACGGCTCTCGCGGCGGCTGGGCCGGGTGCTGGACGGGGCCGATCACGAGGTGCTGGAACGTGCGACCGGCACCATCATCCAGCAGGTGGAGGCGATGAAGACCCTGGTCAACGCCTTCCGCGACTACGCCCAGGCGCCCAAACTGGAACTCGGCCACACCGACGTGAACCAGCTGGTGCGCGACGTCTCCGAGCTGTACCTGGCCGCGGACGGCAGCTCGCGGGTTCGCCTGGACCTGGGCGAGGGGGTGCCGACGATCCGGGCCGACGGCGGTCGTCTGCGCCAGCTGCTGCACAACCTGATCCGCAATGCGATGGAGGCCGCGGAGGAAGAGGAACGCGGCGACGATCTCCGGGTGGAGGTGTCCACGGCCTACGTGGAAAGCGCCTCCGGTTCCTGGATCGAACTGCGCGTGCGCGACAACGGACCGGGTATTCGTCCGGAGCTGCTGGAGCGCATCTTTGAGCCGTACACCACCGACAAGCCGCGCGGGACCGGGCTCGGTCTGGCCGTGGCGCAGAAGGTCGTGGAAGAGCACGGCGGCATCATCGAGTGCCATAATGATGATTCCGGGGCGGGCGGCGCGGTCTTCGTGATCCGCATCCCGGTGGACGAGGGCGGCCCGTCCGGGGCGTCCGCTGCCGAGGAGGAACAGCCGCAATGAGCGACGCCTACATTCTCGTGGTCGACGACGAGCCCGACATCCGCATGCTGCTGCGCGACGTGCTGGAGGACGAGGGCTACCAGGTGGCGCTCGCGGGCTCGGTGGCCGAGGCCAAGGCACAGCGGCGCAGTCGGCGGCCGGACGCCATCCTGCTGGACGTATGGATGCCCGACGGCGACGGGGTTTCCCTGCTCAAGGAATGGCAGGAGGACGAGGGGGCGATGTGCCCGGTGGTGATGATCTCCGGCCACGGCAATGTCGAAAGCGCGGTGGATGCGACGCGCCTGGGCGCCTACGACTTCATCGAAAAGCCGCTGACCATCGACAAGCTGCTGATCACCCTGAACAACGCGCTGGAGGCCGCGCGCCTGCAGCGGGAAAACACCGGCCTGCGGCGCCAGGTGGCCCCGGTGGCGGACCCGGTGGGCAGCAGCGCGGTGATGGTGAACCTGCGCGACCAGGTGCAGCGCATGGCCCAGCACGATACCTGGGTGCTGATCACCGGCGAGCCCGGGGCCGGCAAGCAGACCTTCGCGCGCATGCTGCACGCCCGCAGCGCGCGGCGCGAAAGCCCGTTCATCGTGGTCTCGGTGGGATCGATGTCGGGCGACGAGGCGGTGGCCGAGCTGTTCGGCAGCGAGCAGGGCGAGCGGGTGCGCTATGGCCTGCTGGAGCAGGCCTCCGGCGGGGTGCTGTACCTCGACGAGGTTGCGGAGATGGACCTGCAGACTCAGGCGCGCCTGCTGCATGCGCTGGACACCGGTCGCATCACGCGCATCGGCGGGGACCAGCCGATCAGCGTGAACGTGCGCGTGGTGGCGGCCACCCAGCACGATCTGGGCGAGGCCGTGGAGCAGGGGCTGTTCCGCGAGGATCTCTATTACCGCCTCAACGTCCTGCCGCTGAACGTGCCGCCGCTGCGCGAGCACGCCGAGGACATCCCCGAACTGCTGGACTACCATATGCGCCAGCTGCATCAGCAGGAGGGCCTGCCGCAGCGCACGTTCCAGCGCCCGGCCCTGGAGTGCCTGCAGCAGTACCCGTGGCCGGGGAACGTGCGCGAACTGCGCAACCTGGTCCAGCGCCTGATGATCCTGGGCTCCGGCGACGAGATCACCCGCGACGAGGTGGACCGCACCCTGTCGGGGCAGCCGCGGCGGGTGGAAGAAGAGAGCGCCGAGGGGGTGGTGACCATCCCCGACCTGCCCCTGCGCGAGGCGCGCGAACAGTTCGAACGGGAATACCTGATGCAGCAGCTGGAACGCTCCGAGGGCAACATGACGCGTCTGGCCGAACGGGTCGGACTGGAGCGTACGCATCTCTACCGCAAGTTCAAGGCGCTGGGCATCGATCCGCGCCGCGTGAAATCCGACGGCTGACGCATGAAACAGATCATCATCCTGGGGGCCGGTCAGGTCGGTCATTCCCTGGCCGAGGCCCTGAGTGCCGACGGGATCGACATCACCGTCGTCGACAACCGCGCCGAGCGCCTGGCCGAGCTGGAAGACCAGTTCGATATCAAGACGGTCCACGGATTCGGTGCCCATCCGTCGGTGCTGGATGCGGCCGGGGCGCGCGACGCGTCCATGCTGGTGGCGGTGACCGACTCCGACGAGGTCAACATGCTGGCCTGTCAGGTCGGCTCCACGCTGTTCAACATCGAGACCAAGATCGCTCGGGTGCGGGCCCGCGATTATCACGAGACCCCGGAGCTGTTCGCCCAGGACGCGATGCCGGTGGACATGCTGATCTCGCCGGAGGCGATCGTCACCAGTCATATCCAGCGCCTGATCGAGCATCCCGGCTCGCTGCAGGTCCTGGAGTTCGCCGAGGGGCGGGTGTCGCTGGTGGGCGTGCGCGCCTACTACGGCGGGCCGCTGGTGGGCCACGAGCTGAAGAATCTGCGCTACGACATGCCGGGGGTCCATACCCGGGTCGCGGCGATCTTCCGTCACGAGCGTTCCATCCAGCCGGACGGCGACACTGTGGTGGAGGCCGATGACGAGGTCTTCTTCGTCGCGGCGAAGAAGAACATCCGCGCCGTCACCTCCGAGCTGCGCAAGCTGGAGAAGCCCTACAAGCGGATCATGATCGCCGGCGGCGGCAACATCGGCCGGCGGCTGGCCGAGGCCCTGAGCAAGCGCTATCGGGTGAAGGTGATCGAGCGCGACCCGGAGCGGGCGGATCAGCTCGCCCGGGAACTGCCCGGCAACGTGCTGGTGCTGCAGGGTGACAGCGCCGACGACCGCTTCCTGGAGGCGGTCAACGTCGAGCACAGCGACGTCTTCTGCGCGGTGACCAACGACGATCAGGCCAACATCTTCGCCGGGATGCTGGCCAAGCGCTCCGGCGTGCGCAAGGTGATGTCGCTGATCAACCGCCCGAGTTACGTGGATCTGCTGCAGAGCGGCACCATCGACGTGGCGCTGTCGCCGCAGCAGGCCACGGTGAGCGCCCTGCTGGCCCGGGTGCGCGAGGGCGGGACCGCCACCGTGCATACCCTGCGCCGCGGCGCGGCCGAGGCGATTGAAACCGTAGTCAGCGGTGATTCGCGCACCTCGCAGGTGGTGGACCGCCGGATCGACGAGATCAACCTGCCGGAGGGGGCCAGCGTCGGCGCCGTGGTGCGCGACGACGAGGTCATCATCCCGCACCACGACACGGTGATCCACTCGGGGGATCACGTCATCCTGTTCCTCACCGACCGTGGCAAGGTGAAGCAGGTCCAGCGCCTGTTCCAGCCCAGCCCGCTGTTCTTCTGAGCCGTCCGCCGTGCTCCATCTCGCCTCCACCGCGCGCCTGCTGGGGATCCTGCTCACGCTGTTCAGCCTGAGCATGCTGCCGCCCGCACTCGTCGGGTACATCTACGACGAGTCCACCGCGTACGTGTTCATGCAGGCGTTCATCGTGCTGCTGCTGGTCGGCGGGATGCTCTGGGGGCCGCTGTATCGCGCGCATCGCGAACTGCAGCCGCGCGACGGGTTCATCCTGGTGGTGATGTTCTGGCTGGGTCTGGGCCTGGCCGGGGCGACGCCGATGGTGCTCGACCCGCATCTGAACGTCAGCTTCACCGATGCCGCGTTCGAGTCGATGTCCGGCCTGACGACCACCGGCGCCACCGTGCTGACCGGCCTGGACGACATGCCGAAGGCGCTGTTGTGGTATCGCCAGCAGCTGCAGTGGATGGGCGGCATGGGCATCATCGTGCTGGCGGTGGCCATCCTGCCGCTGCTGGGCGTGGGCGGCATGCAGCTGTTCAAGGCCGAGACCCCGGGACCCATCCGCGACAACAAGCTGACCCCGCGCATCGCCGAGACCGCGCGCAACCTGTGGTACATCTACCTCGGCCTGACGGTGGCCTGTGCGGTGGCCTACTGGGTCGCCGGGATGGAGGTCTTCGACGCGATCGCGCACTCCTTCACCACCGTGGCGATCGGCGGATTCTCCACCTACGACGCCAGCCTCGGCCACTTCGATTCCGCCGCCATCGAGGGCGTGGCGATCATCTTCATGCTGATCGCCGGGATGAACTTCGCGGTGCATTTCCTCGCCCTGCACCGTGCGTCGGTCGTGCCCTACCGGCGCGACGAGGAGCTGCGCACCTACCTGATCCTGATGGCCTCGGCGGTGGCGGTGGTAGTGGCCTACATGCTGGTGACCGGCTTTGCCGCGGACGGCGCGGATGCCTTCCGTCGGGCCGCGTTCCACGTGGTGTCCATCGGCACCACCACCGGCTACGCCACTGACGACTTCTACCTGTGGCCGGGGTTCCTGCCGGTGCTGCTGATCTTCCTGTCGTTCGTCGGCGGCTGCACCGGATCCACCGGTGGCGGCATCAAGGTGGTGCGCGTTTTGCTGCTGATGAAGCAGGGCATGCGCGAGGTGAAGCGCCTGATCCATCCGCATGCGCGCATCGCCGTGAAGGTCAATGGCAAGGAGGCCCCGGACCGCGTGGTGCAGGCGGTGTGGGGCTTCCTCGCGGCCTATGTGATGGTGTTCGTGGTGATGATGCTGGCGGTGATGGCCTCGGGCCTGGATCAGGTGACGGCGTTCTCGGCGGTGGCGGCCACCCTCAACAACCTCGGCCCCGGCCTGGGCGAGGTGGGGCCGAACTTCCAGTCCATCAACGACTTCAGCAAGTGGGTGCTGATCCTCGCCATGCTGATGGGGCGGCTGGAAATCTTCACCGTGCTGGTGCTTCTGTCCCCGGCGTTCTGGCAGCGCTAGGGTAGGAGCGAATTCAAGGACAGGAGGTCGTCCATGTCACAGATGGTCGAACGTTTCCAGAACATGCTGGACGGAGGCGAGGACTCCGCGATGCTGCGCTTCTCGCTGGGCAACGCCCTGGTGACCGATGGCCAGCAGGAGGCGGCGGTGGAGCACCTGGAGCGCGCGCTGGAACTGGACGAGGGCTACTCCGCGGCGTGGAAACTGCTGGCAAAGACCCTGGTGGCACTGGAGCGCCCGCGGCGTGCGCTGGAGGTCTGCGAGCGGGGCATGGCCATCGCCGAGGAGAAGGGCGACCTGCAGGCGGTCAAGGAAATGGAGGTCTCCGCGAAGCGCGCCCGCCGCCTGCTGGAGGCCGGGGGTGATGCGGACACATGAGCCGTGACGATGCCCCCGGGGAGGAGGCGGACGTCGGTGCCTACCGGGCGCCGCTGACCGCGCGGCATTTCGCCCCCCGCTACTGGCTCACCTGGGTCGGCGTTGCGCTGGCCTGGGTGCTGCAGCAGATCCCGCGTCCGGCGGTGCAGGCGCTGGCGCGGGGTATCGGCCGCCTGCTGTACCGCCGCTCGGGGCGCAGCCGCCGGATCGCCGAACGCAACCTCGAGCTGTGCTTCCCGCAGCTGGATGCGGCCGAGCGCGAAGCGCGGCTGGCCGCCTTCTACCGCTACCAGGCGCAGACCGTGCTGGACTATGGCCTGCTGTGGTTCGGCAAGCCCGGCGAGCATGCCTCGCGCATCCGGGTGGACGGGCTGGAGCACTACGAGCGCGCGCGCTCCGACGGGACCCCGGTGATCATCCTCGCCCCGCACTCGCTGGGGCTGGATTACGGCGGGGTGCGCATGAGCCAGATGTACGACGGGGTCTCCTTCGCCAAGCCGATGAAGAACCCGGTGCTGGAGTGGATCAACCACCGCAGCCGCACCCGCTACTCCGGGGACATCTTCGCCCGCGAACAGGGGCTGCGCCCGGCGATCCGCCAGCTGCGCCGCGGGCGGTTCTTCTATTACCTGCCGGACGAGGACCTGGGCGCCGACGGTGCGGTGTTCGTGGATTTCTTCGGCGTGCCCAAGGCCACGCTGACCGCCCTGGGGCGGCTGGCGCGCATGTCGCGGGCCGTGGTGCTGCCGAGTTTCGCCTGGTACGACCTCGCCCGCGACGAATACGTGATGCGCCTGTGGCCTCCAATGGAGGACTTCCCCTCGGGCGACGATGCGGCCGATGCCCGGGCCATGAACGCCGCCATCGAACGGGGCGTGGAACAGGCTCCGGCACAGTATCTGTGGACCCTGCGCCTGTTCCGCACGCGTCCCGAGGGCGAGCCCCCGCTCTACTGACCCATGCCCGAGGGCGACACCATCCACCGGCTGGCGGCCATGCTGCGCCCGCGCCTGGAAGGGGCGGCGCTGGAGGCGGTGGCGACCCGCGCCGCACGCGGTGAACCTCTGCGCGAGCACGGCCCGATGCGGGCCGATGCGCTGCGGGCCCGCGGCAAGCACCTGCTGATGGAACTGATCGCTGCCGACGCTACGCCGTGGCTGCTGCGCACCCACCTCGGGATGTGGGGCACCTGGCACGAATACGCGCGCGGCGCGGAATGGTCGAAGCCCGCGCCCCAGGCCCACGCGGTGCTGACCCTGGAGGACCGGATGCTGGTGTGTTTCCACCCGCGCGAACTGGCCTGGCGCCGGATGCCCGCGGTGGGGTCGGAAGCGGCGGACGTCGAGCGTCTTAATGCCCGGGTGGGGCCGGACCTGCTGGCCACCGACGTGGATATCGACGCGGTGGTGGCGCGGGTGCGCCGGGACGCGACTGCGGACCGTCCGCTGGCGGACGTGCTGCTCGACCAGTCGCTGGCGGCGGGGATCGGCAACGTCTACAAATCGGAATTGCTGTTTCTGCATGGCTGTCACCCGCGGACCCCGGTCGGGCGGGTGAGCGACCCCGTGCTGCGGGCGCTGCATGCCGACGCGGTGCGGCTGCTGCGGCGCAACCTGCGCCCGGGGCCGCGGATCACGCGGGAGCGTGCGGAGCCGGATGCCTTCCTGTACGTCTACGGGCGTGAAGGCGAGGCCTGCCGGCGCTGTGCCGCCGTCGTGCGGCGGGCCCTGCTGGGGCAGCACGGGCGTGCGACCTGGTGGTGTCCGGTCTGCCAGCCGGAGGGCGTGGCGGGGTCGTCCCGGAACCCCGGTGGCGTTCGTTCGGACCAATGAGAACAGGCATCCACGGGGAGAGACGTCATGACGAAACCGGTTCACGTGCTGCGTCGCAGCCTGGCCGCGATGCTGGCCGGCAGTTTTCTGGTCGCGGGATGCTCCGGGGCCTCGGCCCCGTCGCCCGAGACGGTGGAGGCCTCGGCCGACGGGCTGTCGGTGGAGATCCTGCACGAGGGGCTCAATCATCCCTGGGCCATTGCGTTCCTGCCCGACGGTGGCGCGCTGATCAGCGAGCGCCCGGGCGCGCTGCGGCATTTCCCGGCCGGCGACGACGGCCCGGATTTTTCCGGTCGGGGTGA
Organism: Thioalkalivibrio sp. ALE19; assembly: GCF_000428605.1. Classification (NCBI taxonomy): domain Bacteria; kingdom Pseudomonadati; phylum Pseudomonadota; class Gammaproteobacteria; order Chromatiales; family Ectothiorhodospiraceae; genus Thioalkalivibrio; species Thioalkalivibrio sp. ALE19. Next base: position 52,205 of record NZ_AUAG01000010.1, on the reverse strand, counting down.
ACTGGTGCCGGGGCTGCCGGATGACCTGCGGGCGCGGAATCAGGGCGGGTTGCTGGACCTGGCCCTGCACCCGGATTTCGCCGACAACCGCTGGCTGTACTTCACCTATGCGGCCAGCGTGGACGGCGGGCTGACCACGCGTCTGGCGCGCGGGCGTCTCGAGGACGGGGCCCTGAACGACGTCGAGACCCTGTTTACCGCCGAGCCGGGCGTGCGGGGCGGGCGCCATTTCGGCAGCCGCATCGTGTTCGACGACGACGCTCACGTGTTCATCAGCGTCGGCGACCGCGGGGACCGTCATCAGGCACAGGATCCCTCCAACCACATCGGTACCATCATCCGTCTGCATGACGACGGTACGATCCCGGCGGACAACCCGTTCGTGGATGATGCGGACCGGCGCGACGCGATCTGGGCGTATGGCGTGCGCAACTCCCAGGGCATGGTGATGGACCCCGAGACCGGCGTCCTGTGGGAGAACCAGCACGGTCCGCAGGGCGGGGACGAGGTCAACATCATCGAGCCGGGCAACAACTACGGCTGGCCGGTGATTACCCATGGCGAGGAGTACGGTGGCGGCCAGATCGGCGAGGGCATCACCGAGAAGGAGGGGATGGTCTCCCCGTTGCACCACTGGACGCCGTCGATTGCGCCTTCCGGCATGGCGATCCTGCGGGATCCGGCCTTTGCCGACTGGGACGGCGACCTGCTGGCGGGCGGGCTGGCCCACCGTACCCTGCGCCGTCTGACTTTCGATGATCGCGAGCTGGTCAGCGAGGTGGAGGTACTGCCCGATCTGGACCGCCGGGTGCGCGACGTGCGCGTACACGACGGCGCGATCTGGGTGCTGACCGACCATAACCCCGGCGAGCTGCTGCGGCTGCGCCCGGCCGGCGACCACGGGAGCGAATGATGTTCGGCGACTGGATGCAGCCGCAGATGGTGGAGCCCGAGAGCGCCCTGCCCGGCCGGGGCGAGGCCATGCCGGTGCCGGAACGCCATGCGGTGCTGGGGACCCCGCTGGCGCCGCCGTACCCCGATGGCATGGAAATCATCCACTTCGGCATGGGCTGCTTCTGGGGCGCCGAGCGACTGTTCTGGCAGCTCGACGGGGTGTATTCCACCAGCGTGGGTTACGGCGGCGGGTACACCCCCAATCCGACCTACCGCGAGGTCTGCAGCGGCCGGACCGGCCATGCCGAACTGGTGCGGGTGGTGTTCGATCCACGCGCGGTGTCGAAGGAGACCCTGTTCCGCACCTTCTGGGAGGGACATGACCCGACCCAGGGGATGCGTCAGGGCAATGATGTCGGGACCCAGTACCGCTCCGGGATCTACACCGTGGATCCGGTCCATTACGAGGCCGCGCTGGCCAGCCGCGAGCGCTTCAACGCCGCGCTGCAGGCAGCGGGACTGGGACCGGTCACCACCGAGATCCGCGAGCTGGAGGCCTATTACTTCGCCGAGGACTACCACCAGCAGTATCTGGCGAAGGTCCCGGACGGCTACTGCGGCCTGGGCGGGTTGCGTGTCGCCTATCCGTCCCCGGTTTGAGCGCGCTCGCGCATGTCGCGCAGCACGATGCGCGCGCCGGTGACACGACCCTCGACCATTTCGGGCACCCCGCTGGCCTCCGTGGGGATCTCCGTGCCGTCGGGCGTGCGCAGGCGGATGTGTCCGTCACTGATCGGCGTACCCTGCAGCAGGGTTTCCAGAACCTGGTGACCGTCGGTTTCAGCGGGCGGGCCGGGGATGAGCTCGCGAAGATCGAGCGCTTGCAGATCCTCGATGCCACAGCCCAGCCGTTCGCGGGCTGTCCGGTTCCCCTCCCGGATCCACCCCTGCGGGTCCAGCAGCAGGATGATGTGCGGCGCTTCGTCGAACAGGCGGCGGAAATGCAGCTGGGACGCCTCGAGCGCGAGCTGCGTGTCCTTCAGGTGGGTGACGTCCACCAGGCTCATTACTACCGAGGAGGTGTATTCGCTGCCGACCTGGTAGGGGTGCATGGTTAGCAGGTACCAGCGGCCCCGTCCCGGCTGCACCTCGCGTTCGGCGGGCTGACGTTCCCGCTGGACCTGATGGGCGAGTTCGGGGAGGTCCTGCGGGCCCAGGCGGCGGCAGACCTCCGCCAGATGACTTCCGATGTCGGCGTCGGTGATGTGGCAGACCTCCGTCAGAGCCGGGGTGTAGCGCCGGATCCGCAGCTGACTGTCGAGGAACAGGGAAGCAATGCCATTGGCCGAAAGGAGGTTGTCGAGATCGTTGTTGAGCTCGTAGAGCTCGCTGATCTTGCTCTGGTATTCGGCGTTGACGGTGTGCAGTTCCTCGTTGACCGACTGGAGCTCTTCGTTGGTGCTCTGCAGTTCCTCGTTCGAGGCCTGGAGTTCTTCATTGGACGCCTGGAGTTCTTCGTTGGCGGTTTCCAGCTCTTCCACCGTGGCCTGCAGGTTTTCGCGCGTGAACTGCAGTTCGGCCTCCAGATCGGCGATGCGCTGCTGCGTCTCCTGGTCGAGGTCGTAGACCACCGCCTCGTCGCCGGATGAGGGCTGCTGGTACTGCGGACGGATGACCACCGCGGCCAGGGGCGCCTGCCCCTTGTGCGCGGGCAGCGGCAGCATGCGCAGCTCCACGACCTGTTTTTCCTCGCGCAGGCGCAGATGGACATTGCTGTAGCTGGCGCGTTCCCCGGTATTGAAGACTTTCTGCAGCCCGGTGGCCAGGGGCGTGGCCAGGTCGTCCGTCGCCAGGCGAGTGACGTCGTGCTGCACGCGGCCCGACGGCATGCCGAGATAGCCCTCGGGGTTGCCGATGACGTGGCGCAGTTCCAGGTCCTGGGTCACCACTCAGGGTGAGGGGAAGGATGTCTTCGCCCAGCGCCTCCATCAGACGTCCGAGCAGACGCTCCTCGTCGTGGTCGCGCCGTGGCGGACGGCCCGATGTTCCGGCGGGGGACCGGTTCGTGCGGATACCGTGGTCGCGGGGTTCCCGGTCCTCGGCCAGACGCCGCTTCCCGAGGGTGCGAAAGATCCGCAGTTTCTGCTCGACGGGTTCGTAGGTGTCGGGCGCGTCACCCACGGTCTCGCTGTTGCCGAGGACGAGGACACCGTCCGGGCTCAGGGAGAAGTTGAACAGATCCAGGACCTTTTTCTGCAGCACGGGCTGCAGATAGATCAGCAGGTTGCGGCAGGACACCAGCTGGATGTTGGTGAACGGGGGGTCCCGCAGCAGGTCGTGCGGCGCGAACACCACCATTTCCCGGATGCGCCGGGCGATCCGGAAATGTTCGTCCTGGCGCTGAAAGTACTTGGCCAGAAGGTCCGGCGGCAGATCGGCGACGATGCTTTCCGGGTATATGCCGTTGCCGGCGTTCTGGACGGCATTGCGGTCCACGTCGGTGGCGAAGATCTTCACGTCCACGGTGATGCCGAGGCGGTCCATGACCTCCCGGGTGACGATGGCCAGGCTGTAGGCTTCCTCGCCGGTGGAGCAGCCGGCCACCCAGAAGCGCAGGCCGTTTTTGCCGCTGTTCTCGATCAGCCCTGGCAGCACCGATTGCTCCAGGTATTCCCAGACTTCCCGATCCCGGAAAAAGCTGGTGACACCGATCAGCAGTTCCCGCCGGAGGGTGTCCACTTCGCCGGGATGGCGTTCGAGATAGCGGGCATAATCCCGCAGTTCGCCGATTTCATTGACCGTCATCCGGCGTTCGATGCGGCGGACGACGGTGCTGGACTTGTAGAAGGTGAAGTCGATGCTGGAATCTTCGCGCAGCAGCGCAAAGATCCGGGTGAGGGCATCCTCGTCGGTGACGATGACGCCGGGGCCCTCGGCCTTGGCGGAATGCGGGTGCTGCACGAACGACTGCAGCAGGCGTGGCATCTCCTCCGGTGGCAGCACGAAGTCCGGGAGGCCAGTGGCCGCGGCGCTGCGCGGCATGCCGTCGAACTTGGCCGAATCGGCGGACTGCGCCATGATCATCCCGCCCTGTTCCTTGATCGCGCGGATGCCGCGGGTGCCGTCGGACCCGGTTCCGGACAGGATGACGGCGATTGCGCGTTCGCCCTGATCTTCGGCCAGGGAGCGCAGGAAGACATCGATCGGGAGGTTCACGCCGCGACTGGCGTCCTGTTCGCTCAGGATCAGCTTGCCGTGGAACAGCGTCAGGTTCTTGCGCGGCGGGATCAGATACACCTGGTTGGCGGCTACGGTCTCGCCGTCCTCGGCACGCTGCACGGGCATTTCGGTGTGCCGCGACAGCAGTTCGGCCATCAGGCTCTTGTAGTCGGGCGACAGGTGCTGGACCACTACGAATCCCAGCCCGCTGTCCGGAGGCATCTGCTGGAAAAACGCATCCAGGGCCTCGAGCCCGCCGGCGGAGGCCCCGATGCCGACGATGTAGTCGGGTGCCGGGCTCATGTGAAATCCCCGCGATGAAATGCCTCGCACCAGCGGGCACAGTCGTCGGCCGGTAGCGGGGGAATGTAAACGTATCCCTGGATCAAGTCGCAGCCATGGTCCCGCAGGAGCCCGAGCTGTTCACCGGTTTCCACACCTTCGGCGAGAAAGCGCATGTCCAGATGCCGGGCCATGGTCATCACCGTGTTGACGATTGCGAGGTCACAGGTGTCCTCCGGCAGGCCGCGGACGAAGCTGCGGTCCAGCTTGATGATGTCGATCGGCATGTGGCGCAGCCTCGCCAGCGACGAATGACCGGTCCCGAAGTCGTCCAGGGCGACCCGCACCCCCAGGCTGCGCAGATCGTGAAGGGTCGAGATGACGGAGCCCGCATCGTCCCGGAAATGGTCCTCGGTCGCTTCCACGACCACCCGCGTCGGTTCCACTCCGGTCTGCGCGAAGGTGTCGCGGAGGTCCCCCGCGGCCAGGCCGTGGAGCTGTCGGGGAGAGAAATTCACGGCCAGCCACAGCTCGTCGGCGCCGGGGAATGCCCAGTCGCGCAGGGCATTGCAGGCCTGCTCCAGGGTCCAGCGGGCCAGTTCCGCGCCGAGGCCGAGGTTCTCGAGGATCGGGATGAACTCCAGGGGCGAGACCGAGCCGTCGAAGCCGTCCCAGCGCATCAGGGCCTCCACGCCCACCACGCGCCCCTGCCGGGTATCCACCACCGGCTGGAAGGCGAGGCTCAGTTCGTTGCGTCCCAGGGCGTGCCGGAGCTGGTTCTCGAGCGATACCCGGCGTTCGAGCTGGCGATTCATCTCGGGGGCAAAAAAGGCGTAGCCCTGCCCCCCGTCCTCCTTGGCCTGATACATCGCGATGTCGGCATGCTTGGCGAGTTCGCTGCAGGTCGAGCCGTCCCGCGGGAACAGGGCGATGCCGATGCTTCCCCCGGAGATGACTTCGTTACCGTGAATGTGGAACGGGCGCCGCAGGGCCGCGAGGATGTCGCTGGCCACCCGTCGGGCGGTCTGCATCGCCGTCTCCTCGTCGTCCAGTTCGCACAGCACTACGGTGAATTCGTCGCCGCCCAGCCGCGCGACCGTATCGGAGGGGCGGACGACCTTCTGCAGCCGTTCCGCCGCCTGCTGCAACAACTGATCCCCGGCCTGATGGCCAAGCGTGTCGTTGAGGGTCTTGAAGCCGTCCAGATCCAGATAGAACACGCCGACCATCCTGCCGTCGCGTTTGGAGCGCATCAGGCCGTGCTTGAGGCGTTCGTGCAGCAGGGTCCGGTTGGGGAGTCCGGTGAGTGCATCATAGAAAGCAAAGCGTTCGACATCCTGTCCCGTCTGGCCGTGATCACCGATGTCGGAAAAGATCCCGACGTAATGCCGGATGTTCCCGTCCCGGTCGGTGACCGCGTTGATCTTCAGCCACTCCGGGTAGAGTTCGCCGTTCTTGCGCCGGTTCCAGACCTCTCCCATCCAGTGGCCTTCCTCCTGGAGCCGGTTCCACATGTGTTCGTAGAAGCTGTGGTCATGGCGCCCCGATGAGAGCAGACCCGGAGTGCGGCCGACGACTTCGTCTTCCTGATATCCGGTGACGATGGTGAATGCATGATTGACCCGCTGGATGCGGGCACGGGCATCGGTCACGATGATGCCTTCGTTGCTTTCCTCGAACACCGTGGCGGCCAGACGCTGATGCTGCTCGGCGCGCTTGCGGGCCGTGACATCCACCATGGCCAGACGGAAACGCAGACCCGCCGGGTCGTGATCCGGGGAAAGGCTGACCTGCACGTGCAGTTCCGATTGCTCGGGCGTGTTGAGTACCAGCTCGAAATCCTCCGGCGGCGCGCCGTGTCCGGCGGCGGCCAGAAGCTGGTGGAACGGCTCGCGGCTGGAGGTGTCGAGGAACCGCCGCAGTGGCTGCTGAAGCAGATGGCTGCGTGGCAGTCCCAGCATGCGCGTCGCGGTGCGATTGACTTCCAGCGTTTCCCCGTTGGCATCGAGAACCAGGAACGCCACGGGGGCAAAGTCGAACAGATCCTGATAGCGCTGACTGGCCTGAGCCAGGGCCTGCTGCGTCTGCCGCAGTTCCTCGTTCTGGGCGTGCAGCTCTTCCTGGTGCAGGCGCAGTTCTTCCAGGGTCCGTTGGGCACCTTCCTGTTCGGTTTCCAGTTCCCGTATGCGCTCCCGCGCCTGCTCCAGGGTCTCCGGGAGCGGCGGCTCTCCTTGCGCTTGTTGCTCGTCGGTCATCGGAGCGTACCCGGGTCGCGGGCCGGCCGGCGACGGGCAGGGATTTCCCTGTTCGGAGCCGGCGGGCCGGGGTTGTGTGACGATCGCCCGCCGGGTGGATGTGCCCACCCGGTGAAGAAGAACCTTCGGATTGTCCGGCCAAGCTAGAGGTTTTCCACAAGGTTCGCAAGTATCTATTCGGACCCGGTGCGAGTGCGGGGGGCGCAGGCCGCGGCCACCAGCGCCCGGAACAGGCGCTGGTGGCGGGCCTTCTGCGGCAGGTATTCGGGGTGCCACTGCACGCCGATGCAGAAATCGCGGCCGCCGGCCTCGATGGCCTGGACCACGCGTGAGGGTTCGCGTCCGACAACGTTCAGGTCGTGGCCAAGGCGGTCGACGGCCTGATCGTGCAGGGCGTTCACGCGCAGCGGTGCATCGCCAAGGATGGCGGACAGCCGCGAGTGCGGATCCAGTCGTACCTGCTTGACCGGCAAGAGGCTGCGGGCGTTGGGGGTCTCCGCGTGGAACGCGGCCAGGTCGCGATGCAGACTGCCGCCGCGCACCACGTTGATCAGCTGCATCCCGCGGCAGATGCCGAGGATCGGCAGGTGCTCGTCCAGCGCGTGGTGGATCAGGGATTTCTCCAGCCGGTCGCGCTCCGGATCCAGCGATGAGCTCTTCGACTGAAACAGCCGGCGCAGCAGCCACAGCGCGGGATAGAAGGCGTAGCCGATCAGGCGCTGCGACAGGCGTCGTTCGGCCTGCCGGATCGCCGCGCTGTCCGGGCCGTCGGGCAGCGTCTCGCGATAAAGCCCGGGATCGACGTCGGGCCCGCCACCGACGATCAGGGCGTCGATGCGCCGGTTGCGGCGGGGACGCCCGGGGCGGATGCGCAGGGGGCGGCCGCCGGCCCGCCACACCGCCAGGGCGGTGAACAGCCACGCGGGCGTGCCGCCACGGTCCGGGCCGGTGACGGCGATCACCGGACGCTGCGGGCGCTCAGAACCAGGCACGCAGTCGCTGCATCCATTCATCGGTCCAGCGGCCAACTGCCTGGCCCGGGCGCTCCAGATACTCCCGCGCGAGCCGTTCCAGACGTTCGGGGTGAGCGGCCAGCTGTTCCACTTCCACCCAGCCGTTCAGCGGGTGCGCCAGGCTCCAGCTCGGGTCGTCGATGCGGCAGTCCGGCAGGCGGTAGTGCAGGGCCGGGCGCGGCTTGATCAGTTCGTGTTCCACCGGCGCCGCCGCAACGCGTTCGGGGTCCAGCTCCGCCAGCACCGGGAGCAGGTCCAGTGGACGGTTGCGCGTGGGGTTGTGCGCCAGCCAGGTGTCGATCAGCGATGCGCGGTCCGGGGTGAAATCGGGATCGAGGATGTAGCGCACGAAGGCGCCCGGGAACGGCCGGATGTAGGGCGACAGGCGGCGCGACAGGTCGATGGCCCCCGCCTGCGCGAGGATCTCGTACATGAGCACGAAGGCCCGCAGTACGGCCAGCAGCCATTCGGGCTCGCGGCTGTGGATCTCGATGTTCAGCTGCAGCCCGAACGCGTACAGCAGCGAGCGCTCGGTCCCCAGCGCGCCTTCCTGTTGCAGCGCGGCACGCACCCGGTCCAGTCGGGGCAGCTGCGCAGGTTCCAGGGGTGGCGCGACGATCTCGTGCGGGACCAGGCGCCCGGCGGCATCGGCCAGCCAGGCCTCCAGTGCTTCCTGGTCGCGGTCTTCCAGGTCGACCCCCAGGCGGGCCAGGTGCTCGCGATAGCCGCGGTCCTTGAGTACGCGGGCATCCAGCTCCAGCTGGAAATCCCCCGCGTCGCTGTCGCGGACATGCAGCACGAAGGCATGCTCGGCCTCGATTTGCCCGCCGAATTCGTCGATGATGGCGCGGGCCATCGTCTCCAGCGAGACGCCCGCCATCTCGATTTCCACGCCGACCCGGCGCAGGGCCCCCTCGGGGGTCCGGGTCCACGGCAGTGGCTGAAACGAAGTGGTGGACATGCGGCGGCTCTCCTGGCGACGCTGCTCGGTCGGACTGTCCGGGCATGGTAGCGCGTTGCGCCACGATCGCACGCCCCGGTGTACGCGGGCGGGGGCAGGCAGTACGATAAGCCCCTTCGCAACCCTGTGTCCCCGGTGTCCCGCATGGACCGTATCTATCTGCGCGATCTCGAAATCCCCGCCGTGGTCGGCGTCTACGACTGGGAACAGCGCATGCAGCGCCCGCTGCGCTTCGACATCGAGCTGGCGGCGGACACTCGCGTGGCCGCCCACTCCGGCGAGATCGAAGACACGGTTGACTACGAGGCCGTGGCCAACGCGGTGCGGGCCATCGTGACCCGCGAACCCCACATCCTGCTCGAATCCCTCGCCGAGGAGATCGCCGAGACCCTGATGGCGCAGTTCGGTTCGCCGTGGCTGCGCATTACCCTGGGCAAACCGGGCGCGGTGGCCGGGGTGCGCGAGGTGGGCATCACCATCGAACGCGGCTCGCTCGCCACCGACTGAGACCGAGCAGGCCCCGACCGACCGGCAGGACGCTTCCGCGCTTCCTGCTCCTGTTTCCCTCACAGCCTTCCCGCACTGCCCCTTCCCGCGCGGCGCCCTTTCCGGTGGCGTCCCCGGCTCGTATTGCCCTCTTTTGGTGCGTCTGCACTTTGTGATTGCACCCGTTCGTGGCAATCACCCGTGGTTTGCCCGCAACAGCGTTGCATAAAACCGGATTTTGCCCCGTTTCACGTTTCTGGCACGCCCCCTGCAAGGAACGGGTGTCGACAAGCAGCGACATCCAGAAAACACGCAGAGGGAGTCAATCAATGAAGAAATTCGCCTATTCCGCCGTCGCCACCGCGATCCTGGCCGTCGGGTCCACCGGGGGTGTCGTCTTTACTTCCAGCGCGGCCGCTGAATTCTCGGCCAACATTTCAATTGTTTCCGATTATGAACTGCGCGGTTTCTCCGAAACCGACGGGGGTGCCGCAATCCAGGGTGGTTTTGACTGGGAGCATGCCTCCGGGTTCTACATGGGTACCTGGGCTTCCAACGTGGATTTCGGGACAGGTCTCAACGACGATGACGAGTTGGTTGAGGACGATACCACCTATGAACTGGATCTCTATCTTGGATTCGCCGATTCGTTCGATAACGGTTTCGGCTATGACGTGGGCTACGTGTACTACGCCTACCCAGATGCCTCTATCACCAATGTGGATACTGGCGATAGTTCGTCTGTGAGCTACGACTTCGGCGAACTGGTCGGGTCAGTCAGTTATGACATGGACATGATCGGTTTTTACGGCGGTGTTCAGTGGGTGGTGACCGACAGCGCGTCCGAGTCGCTTCTGGAAAGCGACGACGTCTATTTCTACGGCGGCCTGGATGTGCCGTTCGCCGAGGTCTACAGCGCCGGTTTCATGGTCGGACGTCAGACGTACGACGACAGCGAAAATGACGATTACACCCACTACTCCGCCAGCCTCGCCCGCGATGCCGGCGAGTTCGGCGAATTCAGCCTGAACCTGGCCTACGCCGATGTCGATGACGAAGACATGCGCGCCTGGGTGGGCTGGTCGAAATCCTTCTGATCGTTGAACCGGAAGCAAAACATCGTTGCGGGTCGTTGCCCCCGGGCAGCGGCTCGCCGGAGAGGAGTCTGACATGAAGATGATTACTGCCGTGATCAAGCCGTTCAAGCTTGATGATGTGCGCGAGGCGATGTCCGAGATCGGTGTGCAGGGCATCACCATGACCGAAGTCAAGGGTTTCGGTCGCCAGCGCGGCCACACCGAACTGTACCGCGGTGCTGAATACGTCGTGGACTTTCTGCCCAAGGTCAAGCTGGAGGTTGCGGTGGATGACAGCCTGGTCGACCAGGTGATCGAAGCCGTTTCGAAGGCCGCGAGCACCGGCAAGATCGGGGACGGAAAGATCTTTGTCTCGCCGGTCGAGCAGGTCCTGCGAATCCGCACGGGTGAAACCGGAACCGAAGCGCTCTGAGCGCCCATCTCGGTCATTATTAGATGAGGTAATCCGAAAATGGATATCGAACAGCAAGTCGTCGAGGTGGCCTACGCCCTTGACACCTTTTACTTCCTGATGGCCGGCGCACTGGTCATGTGGATGGCCGCGGGCTTTACCATGCTCGAGGCCGGCATGGTGCGGACCAAGAGCGTGGCCGAAATCCTCACCAAGAACATCTCCCTTTATTCCATCGCGTCGGTCATGTACATGCTGATCGGCTACAACATCATGTACAGCGAAGGACTCACCTCGTTGATCCCGGGGCTGGGTTTCTTCATCACCGGTGACAACGCCGTGGCCGACGTGCTGGGCAGCGGCGGTGATGTCTACTACTCCGACCGCGCGGACTTCTTCTTCCAGGTGGTGTTCGTGGCCACCGCGATGTCGATTGTTTCCGGGGCGGTTGCCGAACGCATGAAGCTGTGGGCCTTCCTCGCCTTCGCCGTGGTCCTCACCGGCGTGATCTACCCGATCCAGGGCTTCTGGAGCTGGGGCGGCGGCATGCTGGACCAGATCGGCTATCTCGACTACGCCGGTTCGGGCATCGTCCACTTCACCGGTGCCGTGGCCGCGCTGGCGGGCGTTCTGCTGCTGGGGGCGCGCAAGGGCAAGTACGGCAAGGACGGCCAGATCAACGCGATCCCGGGCTCCAGCATGCCGCTGGCGACGCTGGGCGTGCTGATCCTCTGGCTGGGCTGGTTCGGCTTCAACGGCGGTTCCGAGCTCAAGGTGTCCGACGTTGAATCCGCGAATGCCGTGGCGGCCGTGTTCACCAACACCAACCTGGCCGCGGCCGGGGGCGTGATTGCCGCGCTGATCACCACCCGCCTGATGTTCGGCAAGGCCGATCTGACCATGGCCCTGAACGGCGCGGTTGCCGGCCTGGTGTCCATCACCGCCGAACCGCTGATGCCCAGCCCGCTGCTGGCGACCTTCATCGGCGCCGTGGGTGGCGTGATCGTGGTCTTCTCCATCGTCGCGCTGGACAAGGTCAAGATCGATGACCCGGTGGGTGCGATCTCGGCCCACGGTACGGCCGGCATCTGGGGCGTGCTCGCGGTCCTGCTGTCCAATCCGGACGCCACCTTCGTGGCGCAGATCGCGGGTCTTGCGGCGATCTTCGTCTTCGTCTTCCTCGCCAGCCTGCTGGTCTGGTTCATCCTCAAGATGGCCATGGGCATCCGCCTGGGTGAAGAGGAAGAAGAGCTGGGTGCCGACGTGACCGAGTGCGGCCTCGAGGCCTACCCGGAGTTCACGAACAAGTAACGCGAAACCCATAGCCTGTACGCAGGCTGGACGGGGCCGGAAGGCCGGCCCCGCAACTTGTCTCCTCCGACGCCGACAGCACGGTCTCTCCCGGGACCCGGAAGTTGGCCTTCAGGGCGCCCTCGCGGCGCCCTCTTTTTTGTGACCGGCAGCACCCGCCATCTGTCATGTCCTTCCGGTATTGCGGGTAAGTTGACATTTGTAAGTGCTATCTTTTCAGAAGTTGCCCTGTGGCAAAAAGGCGTCCATATTAAGGGGGTTTGGCGGGCAGGAAGCGCTCCCTCGATTCCCGAGGGTTGCACCCGCGGGAGGCGCAAAATGCCATGAAACTCCAGCTTTCCACTTCGGGTCGCGCGGCTCCGGGCGCGTGGTTGATCCGGCCGGATCGGGACTGGCGTCACAAGACTGGCTGGCGGATCGCGCTTGTGATGCTCCTTCTGACCGCTGTCCTCGCGCTGCCGGTCGTGCTGGCTCTGGCCCTCAATCCATGGATCGTTCGGGACTCCCCTCCGGACGGGGGGACAGCCGTGGTGCAGCTCGCGGCCCTGATCCTCGCGTTGCTGGTGATCCTGACCCTGCCGCTGCTTGCCTATCGTTACCTTGTCAGGCCGCTGTTCCACCTGCGTCACTGGGCGCAGCGGGTCCGAGGCGGCAACCTGGCTGCCCGTATCCCGACTCCGCAGCGTGGGGAGTTCGATGAGCTGGCGCGTGACGTGAATGGCCTGACAGAACGGCTCGAACGACTCACGCGCGACATGCGCGAGGAGGTTCGGACCCAGACCGAACGGCTGGAACAGAAGTCGCGCAGCCTCCAGATCCTTTACGAGGTCGCCAGCAGCATCAACACGTCCCGCGATCTGGACGAGCTGCTTGCCCGTTTTCTTGCCCGTACTCAGGAGACCCTGGGCGCGGCCGCAGCCACCGCGCGGCTGGTCACGACGGACGGGCAGATGCGCCTGGTCGCGAACATCGGATTCCGCCGCGACGAGCGGCAGTGCCGGCACCTGCTGCCGCTGGGCCGGTGCCTGTGCGGCCAGGTCGCCAGCGATGGAGGCATGGAGGTGCAGGAGGGCGTGCGCGACTGCGGCCGGATCGAAGGCGGTGAATATGACGATTCGCTGTCGATGATGGCCGTGTCCCTGCAGCACCAGGGACGCACCCTCGGGGTCTACAGCCTGTTTTTCGAGCAGCCCCCCGGAGAGCTTTCGGAGGACATGCGTGGCCTGTTGACCAGCATCGGGCAGCACCTGGGCATGGCGATCGAGAAGTCCCGTCTGGACGAGCAGGCACGGCGCGGCGAGGTCATGGAGGAACGCGCCCGCATGTCGCACGAACTGCATGATTCGCTGGCGCAGACCCTGGCCAGCCTGCGTTTCCGGGTCGGAGCGCTGAATGAATCGCTGCCCGCGGACAGTCCGGACCAGGTGCGGCGGGAAGCGGATTCGCTCTGGCGCAGCCTTGATCAGGCCAATCAGGAATTGCGCGAGTTGATCCGTCATTTCCGGGCCCCGCCTGTCAGCCATCACGGACTGGATGTGGACATCGATCCGCTTATCGCACGTTTTCGCGAGGAAACGGGTGTGAACACCTTCGTGCAGAAGGACTGGGACGGTCGGCGGATGCCCGAGTCGATGGAAACCGAGGTTCTGCGGATCGTGCAGGAGGCACTGTGCAATGCCGGCAAGCATGCCGAGCCCCGGAACGTGCGGGTGCTCCTGCGCAGCGACTCCGCCCATCGCGTCGTGGTGATGATCGAGGACGACGGGCGGGGTGCCGACCTGGGTTCGTGCACCGCCGGAGAAGGCGAGCACATCGGCTTCAATGTGATGCAAAGGCGCGCGGAACGGATCGGCGCGGATCTGCGCATCGAAAGCGAGCCGGGCGAGGGGACGCGGGTGAGTCTGAGCGTTCCCTATCCCGAGGATCGGGCCGTCTCATTCATTCCCCGGGGACAGGGCGATGACGAAACACGTATTGCTGATCGATGACCATGCGCTGTTCCGCGAGGGACTGCAGGAACTGCTGACCCGTCGGGGGGTCGATACCGTGACCACCGCAGCCGATGGTGAGACTGGCATCGAACTGGCGGCACGCGAGCGGCCCGATATCGTTCTGCTGGACATCCGCATGTCGGGAATGCAGGGGCCGGATGTCCTGCGGCAGCTCCGGCGCGCGGGTCTGGCCATGCCGGTGGTGATGCTGACGACCAGTCACGAGGAAGGCGACCTGGTGGAATGCCTGCGCAACGGCGCTCAGGGTTACCTGCTGAAGGACATGGATCCGGACGAGCTGACAGGGGCGCTGGAGGACATCCTCGGGGGGCAGACCGTGGTGGCTCCCCACCTCGCGCAGCTGCTGGCCAGGGTGGTGCAGGGGCAGCCCGATCAGGAAGAAGACCTCGATCCCTTTGCGCGCCTGACTCCGCGCGAATTCGAGATCCTGGGCCTGCTGGCGGAAGGGCGCAGCAACAAGGTAATCGCGCAGAAACTGGGGATCTCCGACGGTACCGTGAAACTGCACGTCAAGGCGATCCTGCGCAAGCTGGGGCTGAACTCGCGGGTGGAGGCCGCGGTGCTGGCGGTTCAGCATGGTCTGCCCCGCAGGGAGCCAGCGGGCGAGGTCTCGCGGGGAGATTGAGCGAAGGGTGGATCAGGCGTAGTGCTTGTTCCCAGAACGCCGACGTCCGGCGCGCTGGACCACCACCCCGATCACCGCCTGACGATCCGCCAGTTCCAGTCGGCGCTGATCCTCCTGCAGCGCCTGCAGGTACCAGGCGTCGTCCTCCATGATCAGCTGGCGCAGCAGATATTCGTCGTCGTGCCGGGCAACCACGAAACTCCCGTTCTCGATTGCGCCCGACGGATCCACGATCACGATCACCCCGTGCTCGAATTCCGGTGCCATGCTGTTGCCCAGCACGCGCAGGGCGAAGGGCTCCGCACTGGAGCAGCCGCTTCCCATGCCCGCCGGGTCCATCGCCGGGTTCGGCCTCGACTGTTGCGGCATACGGGGTCTCCTCTGGTGGTGGCGGGGAGAGTGGGCGGGGTTCAGCCGGCCTGCTCGGCCGTTCCGGTCGCGCCGCGGGTCTCCGGGGTGGTGCACGAGGCGAACAGGCTCCCCCGGGTGGGCGGCGCATCCGGCCGGAACCACTGCAGCCGCTGCTGCAGGGCCACCACGCTGCCCACGATGATGAGAGTGGGCGGCTGGACCTCTTCCCCTTTAACGATGTCCGGGAGGGTCTCCAGGGTACCCACCAGCACGCGCTGATTCTGGGTGGTGCCCTGTTCCACCAGCGCGGCGGGGGTGGAGGCAGGCAGGCCGTGGGCGGCCATTTCCCGGCAGATGATGGGCAGCCCCGATAGCCCCATGTAGAACACCACGGTCTGGTGCGGCTGGGCCAGCATGTCCCAGTTGAGGTCGATGGTCCCGTCCTGCAGATGTCCGGTCGCAAAGACCAGCGCCTGGGCGTGATCGCGGTGGGTGAGGGGGATCCCGGCGAACGAGGCGCAGCCGGCCGCGGCGGTGATCCCGGGCACCAGCTGGAACGGGATCCCGTGCTGCATCAGGCGGTCCACTTCTTCGCCCCCGCGGCCGAAGATGAACGGGTCGCCGCCCTTGAGTCGCAATACCCGCTTGCCTTCCTGTGCCAGCCGGATCAGCAGGTCGTTGATGTCCCCCTGTGGCAGCGTGTGGTGGTTGCGTTTCTTGCCGGCGTAGATCCGTTCGGCGTCACGGCGCACCAGTTCCAGGATCGCCGGGGAGACCAGGTTGTCGTATACCACCACGTCGGCCCGCTGCATCAGACGCAGCGCGCGGAAGGTCAACAGGTCCGGGTCGCCGGGGCCGGCGCCGACCAGGAAGACCTCGCCACCGGTGTCGCGGGCGTCCACGCCCGCGTCCAGGGCTCTGTCCAGGGTCTCGCCGGCGGCCCGCTCACGCCCGGAAAGAAAGAGTTCCATCACCGGGCCCTCCAGAACCCGTTCCCAGAAGCGCCGGCGCAGCTCGGTATTCGGGATGCAGCGCTTTGCGCGTTCGCGAAACCCCTCGACCAGGGTCGCCAGGCGGCCGTAGGAGGCCGGAACCAGGCTTTCGATGCGCGCGCGCAGCAGCCGCGCGAGTACCGGTGAGGCCCCGCCGGTGGAGATGGCGATCTGCAGGGGCGAGCGGTCGACCATGGCGGGCGTGATGAAGCTGCACAGGTCCGGCTGGTCGACCACGTTCACCGCGATGCCGTGCTGCTGGCCGCATTGCGAGACCCGACGGTTGACTTCCTGGTCATCGGTGGCGGCCACCACCAGCACCCGCCCATGAATATCGTCTTCGCGGAAGCCGCGCTCGACATGCTCGATCTCTCCGCGGGACTGCAGTGCGGTCAGTTCCAGACACAGCTCCGGCGAGACCACCGTGACCCGGCCGCCGGCCTTGCGCAGCAGATCGATTTTGCGGGCCGCCACTACCCCGCCCCCGACCACCAGACAGGAGCGGTCACGGATGCGCATGAAAATCGGAAAAAAGTCCATTGGTGCGGTCCCCGCTCGTGTCAGCCGTTGCCGGCCTGCGGCAGCCGGTCCTCGAGTTCGCCATCCATGTCCAGTTCCACCAGTTCTTCGAAGCCCCCGACGTGGTCTTCGCCGAAATAGATCTGCGGAACCTCGGTCTGCCCGGTGATCCGTTCCAGTTCCGCGAGCGATTCGGGCGTGTCCGCGATCTCGATCTTTTCCAGTTGCTCCGTCAGTCCGCGCCGTTCCAGCAGGCGTTCGGCACGTTCGCAATAGGGACAGTCGCTGCGGTAATACATCCGTATGGCGGTCATCATCGAACCTCGTGCGCGTGGGAGGGCTGGACGGCGCCATCGGGCCTCAGCCGTCGAGCAGCTCCAGTTCGTCGGGGTCGAAGCCGGCCTGCGCGTACCAGTAGCGGGCTGCTTCCGGGTCGGGGTCCACGCCTTCCCCCCGGGCATACAGCATCGCGAGGGTGGTCCGGGAGCCGGCCAGACCCTGGCGGGCGGCCCGTTCCAGCCAGAGCACGGCCTGCTGTGGGTCCTGTTTCACGCATTCCCCGGAAAGAAACATGAAGCCCAGGCCGTGCTGGGCGAGCGGATCGCCCTGTTCGGCGGCTGCCCGCATCCAGTGGAAGGCCGCGTCCGGTCGGGCCACGCCGGCCAGGCCGGTCTGGTGCATGATCGCGACGCGGTACTGGGCTTCGGAGTGGCCGGACTCCGCCAGCGGCAGGAGCAGGCCCATCGCGCGCGAGAACTCTCGGGCTTCAAACGCCGCGATACCGCTGCGCAGCGCCATCGCGGTGTCGTCATCGTTGTGGGTCATGGGTGCGCGCACTCGCCTGGACGGGTGGGTGGCCGGGCCCTCGACACGGGCAGGCCCGTTCAAGTGTTCGCCTCGAATGATCGCGCAAAGCCGCGGGGCCGTAACCCTCTCAATAGGGGTATATGCTGCCTGCCCGGGCATGGATATTCTCGCGTTTGCGGGGTGCGCCCCGACAACCCGATCTCAGGCTCCACGACAGGTTGCCCATGCGCGAAGCCGCGAACGTCTCCCCCGATCCCGCAGCCGTGATGCGCGACTGCATCCAGAAAGTTGCCACCGGTCCCGAACTGAGCAAGGACCTCTCGCGTGACGAAGCCCGGGCCGCCATGCAGGCGATCCTGGAGGGTCACGTGGACCCGGTGCAGGCGGCGGTCTTCCTGATCGGCCTGCGGATGAAGCGTGAGACCCTGGAGGAGAGCGAAGGGGTGCTGCAGGCGTTGCGCGACCACGCCACCACGGCCGTGGCCGACGTGGACCACCTGATCGATATCGCCGACCCGTACGACGGCCATGTCCGCGGCCTGCCCGCGACGGCCTTTCTGCCCGCGGTGCTGGCGGCCTGTGGTCAGCCGGCTGTGTGTCACGGTATCGAATCCATTGGCCCCAAGTTCGGTGCTACTCCGCGGATGGTCCTGCGCGCGGCCGGTGTCGACACCGATCTTTCGCCGCAGGCGGCCGCCGCGCGCATTGTCCGGGAGGACATCGGCTGGGCCTACGTCGACATGCATGCGTTCTGCCCCGGACTGCATGCGCTCACCGATCTGCGCAACCTGATCATCAAGCGCAACACCCTGACCACGGTCGAGAATCTGGTCGGCCCCGTACGTGCCCGCGGGCGCACCCACATCATGGTCGGCTACGTGCACAAGGCCTATCCCCCTGTCTATGCGCATCTTGCGCGTTACTCCGGCTTCGCTTCGGGGCTGGTGGTGCGCGGGGGCGAAGGGGGGGTGATTCCATCGTTGCAGCAGCCGGGGCGTGCATTTCTGTATCGCGACGGTGGTCCGGAGCGGGAGCTGGCGCTGGACCCGGCCGCGCTCGGCATCCGGGCCGAAAGTCGGGCCGTGCCCCTCCCGTCCGGGATCGTCTCCACCGAGGCGGGCAACGGCGCCCAGCCACAGGCCGACGGCCGGGAGGTCGCGCCGGAGGCAGCCCGGGCGGGGCTGGCGGCGTTGCGCGGCGAATCCGGGCCGATGCGTGACAGTCTCATCTACGCCGGCGCGCTTGCGCTGCACCATCTCGGGGGCGAGGAGGACATGAATTCGGCCGCGGAGCGCGTGCGGCAGGTGCTGGACGACGGATCGGCCCTGGTCCGATTCGCGGGGTGAGCCGCACATCCGGGGTTGCCCCGGCATGCGGACCCAGTATTCAACGGGAGAAAAGGAGAGATCATGGACAAGCAGACCTATCACGAGGCGAGCAAGCGCATGGAGAGTCTTGGTGTGGACCCGGACTACATCATCGGCTGGCAGACCGGCTTCCTGCGCAGCCCCAGGCTGGAAGAGCAGCGGGTAACGCCGCCCTACGACGCGGGATACCAGGATGGCCTGGAGGGCAAGACCGACGGCCACGGGAGCTGGGTCAAGCAGTAATGCCCGTGCCCGGGGCGGCGTGATGCCGCCGCCCCGGAGGGGTACGGTGAAGGGGCCACCCTACGGATCGGCGCCGGCCCCGGCTGCCGAGGGCAGCAGGGACTCCAGCGCCGGTACGAAGGCCTCAACCGCTTCCGGGCCTTCGGTGGCCATGAGCTGGTCGATGGCCCATTGTCGATTGTGCGGGCCCAGGGCCTCGCTGATATGCACGGCAAAGGCCCGCCACAGGCTGAAGCCCGGCCCTTCGTCGATATCGTAGCGGCACTCGGCATATTCATCGCTGCGTCGGTTGACCCGGTCAACAAAGGCGTCGCGCACACCGTCCACCGGGCCCGGAATGCGGTCCGGCCCGGCCCGCAGTTCCGCCACGTTTTCCTCCAGCAATGCCGCCAGGCGCAGCGCCATCGCGGTGATCAGCCGGCGGCGTTCTTCCTGCGACAGGCGCTTACCCAGACGACGGTCGGTCAGGTGCAGCAGAAAGATGGCGAACTCCTGGATCAGCTCCAGGCGCTGCTCCTGGGTGCGGGTTTCGAAGTCCGCGTTTTCCAGGTTGAGCACGCCGTTGCAGGCGGTTCTCCACGCATTGGATGCGGCTGCGCTGGCGATGTCTTCCGTGGTTCGCGGCCGTTCGTCCTGTTTCCAGCGCTTGCGCAGGCGCAGGCTCATGCCGGCAGCCCCAGCCGTTGGCGCACTCCCTCCCACAGATCCAGCCGGTCCTGAATGGCGGCTCGGGCGGCATCGCGCGCCTGCGCCAGTCGCTCGAGCGAGTCACCGCACAGCGCCTCGACCAGGCGCAGCGACAGCGGGCCGTGGAAATCCTCGTCCAGGTGGATGTGGCGCTGCAGGTAGAGGTGAAACATGGGTGCGTTTTGTTCGTCGATCTGCATGCGGGCGAGAAACTGCCGGAACATGCCGGGGATGACGTGTTCGCGGCCCAGTGCCAGCGCCGCGGCAACCTCGTGCGATCGGCCTCTTTCGATGCGCGCGAAGGTGCGGCGGACGAACTCGGCGGAGGGGGCGGGTGCGATCCCGGCATTCAGTGCCGCATCAATGCCCTGTTCGGCTGCCAGGGCCACGAACCGGCGGGCGGGGTCGGGGTCGGCCCCGACCTCTTCCATGGCGGCGCAATACAGCTCGAAGTGGCTCAGATGGAGGTCCTGCCCGTCGGGGGCGGGGATCCGGTCGGACTCTTCTTCCAGGACCAGTTCGTTGATGAAGCGGCATACCGAGGCATCCGCCCCGGGGGTCCAGGGATAGCGAATCGGCGCGACCTGCTGCTGGAGGAATTTGATCAGGGACATGAAGTCCCAGACCGGGTAGACGTGGCATTCCATGAATCCGCGCAGATCACGCAGATCACGCAGGGCGTAGACCGGGTGTTCTTCCAGCTCGCGTTGCAGCGGGGCCAGGCTGTCCAGGCCCAGCTCCGGGGGCGATGCGGGGTTGAAAGATTGCGCGTTGGCCGTCATGGGTGTCTCGCCGCCCCGGGGCATGCACGGGTGCATGACCCGGGCTGCCATCCGTGCGGGTGACGGGTCAGCGGTGCGAGCCCTTTTCTTCGTGGGCCATCTCGACCAGATCCATGGCGACGTCGCGGAACCGCTGGCGGTAGTTGTGCAGCGGGTGGCCTTCCTCGGCGAGATAATACTCCTCCGGGGTGACGCCATGGGCGTGCTCGTATTCGATGAACTTTTTCTGCATGTCCAGCAGTTTCTGGATCTGTTCCTGCTTTTTGCTCATGGGGTGGTCTCCATCCGGGGGGTGGGTGAGGATCCGCCGGCAATATAGCACCGCCATTCGGTCGCTCTTACCCCTCTTTGGGGGTAGTCCGGCAGGGTCGGCCGGCGGTTCCGACAAACACCTCAGTGCATGGCCGGCGACGAATGCACCGGGGCCACGTCCTTGTGGCCGTCGAACAGGCCGCAGCCCATCAGCCGCTCGGGACCCAGGCCCTCGCGCTGCAGGCGCAGGGAGGCGAGCGGGTCGAGATCGGCCACCAGGAGCCGCCGCGTGAACAGCGCCCCATACGGGGTCTGCAGCTGATGACTGCGGCCGCACAGCAGCTTGGAGATCGGCACGCCCATGGCGCTCAGCGATGCCGCGACCTCCGCGAGGAAGGCATCTTCGTCCTGATCCGGGCGGGCGATGACATGCCGGGCCATCAGGGCCGGTTGTGCCCGTAACGGCACGATCGTGAACTCCCCGATCTTCAGGGGCGCCGATCCCAGATCCAGTCGGGTCCCCCGGATCTCCCGGGCTTGCTCCACCCGGGTGCGCGGCAGGCGCAGGCGCAGGCGGGTGCGTCGCGACAGCGGGATGGTCGCATCGGCGGTCGCCTCCGGTCGTTGCCAGCCGTTGCCGGATTCGGCCCCGTGGATCAGATGAATGCCGGCCCGGGGTTCGTCCTGCAGCCAGGGCAGGAGTGCGCAGATCTGCTGCGACAGCGCATGCGCGTGGTCCAGCGGCAGTGCCGGGCAGTGCACGCGGAACGCGAGATCCACCGTGTCTTCGGCCTGCTCCGGTGTGGTGGCGGGGGTGTCGTCCCAGAACATGTTCGGTGTGCCTCCGGGGAACGGGTTCAGGTGCCGGGCACGCGGCGGGCAAACCGCGCCCGCAGGAGCAGGCGCTGCCAGCTCCCGGCGAACGAGTCGTGGGTGAAACCGGTGCGTGCATGCAGCACGTTATTGCAGACCACACCCTCGCCGGGAGCCAGTCGGTGACGCAGCACCCCGGGCCCCTCGGCCTCCAGGATCTCGCGGATGCGTCCGGCCGCGGCGCGGGTCGTCGGGTCGTCACGCCACTCGATGCTGCGGGTACGGGCGGTGTAGCGCATGTGCAGCCGGCCGGATGCGGGATCCACGCTGAAGACGGGACCGGTGGCGGCCGGTCGCAGGGTCCGCCCGTCCTGCACGTTGGCGGGGATGGTCAGGGCCCGGGGATGGCAGAGGGCGGTGATCCATTCCGGATTCTCGTCGCGCAGGCGGATGTACAGCAGCTCCGGATCCAGAAACAGGTTCTCGCCACCGCTGGGGGCATCGGACACGCAATGCAGGAGCATCGCCCGAATGCGCCGATCCGGCGGATTGTAATAGCCATCGCAATGCCAGCTGAGGGGCCGGTTGCTGTACGGGATATATCCGGCCCGACGCCCATCGTCGCAGACCTGAAGGGCACTGATCCCGTCCCCGTCCGCGCATTCGTGGGGATCCGGCCGGGTGAATCCCAGGGCGCCGCAGAGGGCGGCGAATCCTTCGCGGTCCAGTGCCGCCGCCCCGGAGGGGCAGCGATAGAACGCCAGGTTGTGTTGCCGAATCCGCTCGCACAGGGCCTCCAGCTCCGCGGCCGTGGGGCGCGCCGGATCGTTCAGTTCCAAGGTCAGGTCGGCGGGACCGGGGGTCCCGCAGGCAAGGCGCCGCGCGCGCCATGCCCGCCAGGATTCGTCGGCCTGCAGGTCGAATGGCGAGGCGCAGGTGGATGCACGGACAGGGGCGTTCATGGATGGACGGCCTCCAGGGTTCCGGGCCCGCCGTGCCGGTCAATGCGGGGCGGGCCATACGGCTTCCAGTGTAGGGGTGCCCGGTATACCCACAACCATTCTTTGGGGGTATCCCGGGAGCCTGTGGCCACACCGCGACGGAATGCGGTTTCCGCGACCCGAGCATCAATTTCGCGCGGATGGGGCCGGGCTTCTGACCCTGCCACAGGGGATAGTCGCGGGCTTGCGCGTACCCCCCAACAGCAGGATGTCCAGCGCCGCGGTGCCGGCCTAGAGTTTGCGGCGAAGGACGGGGTCGCCGCCCGCCAGAGGGCGCCGGCCCATCGCAAAAACAACCTCGGGCAGGGGAGCGGCGCCGGCTCCGTCAGGGATCACGTGATCGTGGCGGCGTTACCGGCGCACGAGCCCCGCGCAAGCGGCACCCCGGCAAGGAGTATTGTCATGGCCAAGAATCACCATCCCACTCCCATGCTCGATGAGCTCGAGAACGGTCCGTGGCCGAGCTTCATCTCCGGCATCAAGAACCTGCGCGACCGGCATCCCGACGACCGCATCCAGGGCATGAGCAATGACCTGCTGGGGCAGCTCGAGCATTCCTACGAGACCCGGAAGGGTTACTGGAAGGGCGGCACGGTCTCGGTGTTCGGGTATGGCTCCGGGATCATCCCGCGGTTCTCCGAAGTCGGTCATGCGTTTCCGAGCTCGAAGGAGTTCCACACCGTGCGCGTGCAGCCGCCGGCGGGCAACTTCTACACCACCGATATCCTGCGCCAGCTCGCGGACTCCTGGGAAAAGTACGGTTCCGGCCTGGTGACCTTCCATGGCCAGACCGGCAACGCGATGTTCATCGGCGTGGACACCGACAACACCCAGGCCTTCTTCGACGAGATCAACGAATACGGGTTTGACCTCGGCGGTGCCGGGCCTTGCGTGCGCACCGGCATGTCCTGCGTGGGGGCCGCGCGCTGCGAGCAGTCCTGCGCCAACGAACAGCGCATCCACCGCACCCTGCTGAACCGGTTTACCGACGACGTGCACCGTCCGTCGCTGCCGTACAAGTTCAAGTTCAAGGTCTCCGGCTGCCCGAACGACTGTGTCAACGCCATCGAACGCTCCGATTTCGCGGTCATCGGCACCTGGCGTGACGAGATGAAGATCGACCAGGACAAGGTTCGCGAATTCATCCGGGAGAAGGGGCGCGCCGAGGTCATCGACAACGTCACCACCCGTTGCCCGACCGGCTGCATGACCCTGCATGACGACGACACCCTGGAGGTCGAGGACAAGGACTGCGTGCGCTGCATGCACTGCCTGAACGTGATGCACACCGCCCTTTCGCCGGGTGACGAGCGCGGGGTCACCATCCTCCTGGGGGGCAAGCGCACGCTCAAGATCGGCGACCTGATGGGCACGGTGATCGTGCCCTTCATGAAGCTCGATACCGACGAGGATTACGCACAGCTCACCGAACTGGCCGAGAACATCATCGATTTCTGGGCCGAGAACGGCCTGGAGCACGAGCGCTGCGGCGAGATGATCGAGCGCATTGGCCTGATGAACTTCCTCAAGGAGCTCGGCATTCCCGCCGACCCGAACATGGTCAATCACCCGCGCCAGAGTTCCTACGTGCGCCTCGACGGATTCGACGAGGCGGCCGAGGAGCAGCTGCGTCGCAGGATGGAACAGCGGGAACAGGCGGCGGCCGGCCAGTAGGTCGACGGTCTCCCGAGACTCCCCCCGAAATCGCTAGCAAGGCTGGAGCAGAACATGGCACAGGCACAGGAAATGCGTTCCCCCATCGAGTCCGGGTGCCCGGACGGATTCCAGTACATGCATCCGGTGATGCGCCGGAACTTCGGCATGTGGGATCACCATGACCATCCGGCACCCGGCGTGCTCTACCACGAATCCGAGACCGGTGAGGGCGTCTGGACCGTCCGCGCCGGTACCCAGCGCATCCTGGACGTGTTCACCCTGCGCACGCTCTGTGACATCGGTGACCAGTACGGTGACGGTTACGTGCGTTTCACCACGCGTTCCAACATCGAATACATGGTGGATTCCGAGGCCAAGGTCGAGCCGCTGGTGAAGGCCCTGGAGGACGCCGGTTTCGTGGTGGGGGGCACCCAGAACTCGGTCACCATGATCTCGCATACCCAGGGCTGGCTGCATTGCGACATCCCGGGCACCGACGCCTCCGGCGTGGTCAAGGCGATGATGGACGAGCTGATCGACGAGTTCCGCAACACCAACATGCCCAACCGGGTGCACATGACCACCTCCTGCTGCCAGATCAACTGCGGTGGTCAGGGTGACATCGCGATCAACGTGCAGCACACCAAGCCGCCGAAGATCAACCACGACCTGGTCGCCAACGTCTGCGAACGCCCCTCGGTGGTCGCTCGCTGCCCGGTGGCGGCGATCCGCCCCGCGGTCGTCAACGGCAAGCCGTCGCTGGAAGTCGACGAGCAGAAATGCATGTGCTGTGGCGCCTGCTTCCCGCCGTGCCCGCCGATGCAGATCAACGATGCCGAGCACACCAAGCTGTCGATCTGGGTGGGTGGCAACCACTCGAATGCGCGTGGCAAGCCGACCTTCCAGAAGCTGGTGGCCTCCGGCATCCCGAACAATCCGCCGCGCTGGCCCGAGGCCACCGCGATCGTCAAGCGCATCCTCCGGACCTATCAGGAAGACGGCCGCGACTGGGAGCGCATCAACGACTGGATCGAGCGTATCGGCTGGCCGGAGTTCTTCAACAAGACGGGGCTGCCGTTCACCCGCTACCACGTGGACAACTGGCGCGGTTCACGCAACAGCCTCAACGCGTCCGCCCATATCCGCCAGTAGCCCGCACGGGCTCCACCTTCGGCCTGACAACATAAAGGGCAGAGCATGAAATACGCGATCCTGGTCAACGAAGGCCCGTATCAGCATCAGGCGTCCGATACGGCCTATCAGTTCTGCAAGGCCGCGATTGAACGCGGGCACGAGGTCTTTCGCGCCTTCTTCTATCACGACGGCGTGCACAACGGCTCCCGTTTCCCGGTGCCGCCGCAGGACGACCGCAACATCCCGGTGCAGTGGTCCGAGCTCGCCGCGGCCCATGACATCGACCTGGTGGTATGCATCGCCGCCGCGCAGCGCCGCGGCATCCTCGACGAGGGCGAGGCGCAGCGTCAGGGTAAGGATGGCGACAACATCGCGCCCGGATTCCGCATCTCCGGCCTCGGGCAGTTGATCGAGGCCGGCATCCAGTGCGACCGGCTCCTGGTGTTCGGGGACTGAGAGTCGTCCGCAGCGCGTGCGGCCGGCAGGGCCGCGCCCAACCAATCGTCTGACAAAGGTGGGAAACGATGTCCGAACCCTGGGAAGAAGAAGGCCCCGGTGAAATCAAGAAGTTCATGTACGTCAACCGCAAGGCGCCGTACGGAACCATCTATGCGCTGGAATCCCTGGAGGTGGTGCTGATCGCCGCCGCGTTCGAGCAGGACGTCAGCATGGTGTTCATGGATGACGGCGTCTACCAGATCAAGAAGGGGCAGGACACCGGGCAGATCGGCATGAAGAACTTCTCGCCGACCTACCGCGCGCTGGAGGGCTATGACGTGGAAAAGCTCTATGTCGAAGCCGAGTCGCTCTCCGAGCGAGGTCTGTCCGAAGACGATCTGCTGGTGCCCGTCGAGGTGATGTCGCGGGATGCGATCGCCCGACTGATGGACGAGCAGGACGTGATCCTGAGCTTCTAGGAGGCCTCTGAAGATGCTGCATACCGTGAACAAGTCGCCCTTCGAACGGAACACGCTCAACGCCTGCCTGGGTCACGCGCTGCCGGATTCGGCGGTTCTGCTGATCGAGGACGGGGTGCTGGCGGCCGTACAGGGAACCGCCCACGAGACCGAGATGCGCAAGGCACTCGAACAACATTCGGTGTCCGTGCTCGGACCCGACCTGAGCGCCCGGGGGCTGTCCCCGGAGCAGGTCATTCCCGGCATCAACGTGGTTGATTACGCCGGGTTCGTCGAGCTGACCGAAAACCACGACAAGGTTCAGGCCTGGCTCTGACAAGCCCGGCCGTACGAGGAACCTGTCACCGCGCAACGACTGGAGGAATCCATGCCCATTGAAGTCAACGGCAAGACGTACGAAACCGACGAGGAAGGCTACCTGGCCAACCTGAGTGACTGGAGTGAAGAGGTGGCCAACGCCATGGCCGAGGTCGACGGCACCTCGCTGGACGAGAATCACTGGGAAGTCATCAACTTCCTGCGTGAATACTACGAGGAATACCAGATCGCTCCGGCAGTGCGTGTGCTGACCAAGGCGATCGGCAAGAAGCTCGGACCCGACAAGGGCAACAGCAAGTACCTCTATGAGCTGTTCCCCTACGGCCCGGCCAAGCAGGCCTGCAAGTACGCCGGTCTGCCCAAGCCGACCGGCTGCGTCTGAATCCCGCCTCGCGGCGGGTAGCTCCACTCCGCGGGGGCGGCGGCCTGCCTCCGACGCGCCCTCGCGGAGTCCTGATTCGCTTCGTCCCGTTCACCGGACGGGACCATGTGCCATGCCGGCTCCCGGTCGCCGTATGGGTGACCCGGGGAGGACGCGCCGGCCGGACCACGGGACGATCGGGCCCCGGTGGCTGACAGGAGGACAGGTCATTGACCCTCGCATCCATCGTCTTTGCCGTGCTGTTCTACGCAGCAACCGCGATCCTGCTGATCGGGGTCGGGCTGCGGATCGCCCGCTATGCGCGCGCGCCGGCACCGCTGAAGATTCCGACCACGCCCGCTCCCACCACGCGCACCGGCGTGGTGGGCCGAATGCTGTCCGAAGTGGTGTTCTTCTACAGCCTGTTCAAGTCCAACAAGTGGATCTGGATCCTCGCCTGGGTCTTCCACCTGGCGTTGCTGCTGGTGCTGTTGCGCCACCTGCGATATTTCATCGAGCCGGTCTGGGGCTGGGTCGTGCTGGTCCAGCCATTCGGGGTGTATGCCGGTTTTGCCCTGCTGGCCGGCCTGGTCGGCCTGTGGATACGGCGCCTGTTCGTGGAGCGCATCCGCTACATCTCGGCGCCCTCCGATCATCTGATGCTGGGACTGCTGGTTGCGATCACGGCCAGCGGGCTGGCGATGAAGTTCCTGTGGCACACGGACGTGACCGCGGTGAAGGTGTTCTTCCTCGGGCTGCTGCGTTTCGAGGTGCACCCGCTCCCGACCGATCCGCTGCTGTTGCTGCACCTGCTGCTGGTCGTGGCGCTGATGGTCGTGTTCCCGTTCAGCAAGCTGCTGCATGCCCCGGGGATCTTCTTCAGCCCCACCCGCAACCAGGCGGACAACCCGCGCGAACGGCGCCACACCAGCTGGGTCGCGCGCGTCGAGCCCACCGGCGCGGCGGCTTCCTCCGAAGCGGCCGGAGCCGCGCCCAACGCCCGTAGCGAGGATTGACGCGATGGCCGATTTCGAGACCCCGGAGGTCAAGGAGTACCTCGACATGCCCGGGCTGAAGCCCGATGCCATGTCGCACAGCCAGCCCTTTGTCTCGCGTGACGAATTCCAGGAACCGCTGGGCTTCCCCGGCGAGCTGGTGGACGACTGGCAGAATGTCGCGATCGCGAAGCTGGGCGAGTTGCTCGACAAGAACCGCGGCCTGCAGGTGTTCATGGATGCCTGCGTCAAGTGCGGGGCGTGTACCGACAAGTGCCACTATTTCCACGGCACCTCGGACCCGCGCAACATGCCGGTGGCGCGTCAGGATCTCCTGCGCAGCGTCTATCGTCGCTATTTCACCTGGCCCGGCCGGCTGTTCCCGAAACTTGTCGGTGCGCAGGATCTCACCGAGGAGGTCCTTGATCAGTGGTACAGCTATTTTCACCAATGCTCGGAGTGCCGCCGCTGTTCGGTGTACTGCCCGTACGGGATCGATACCGCCGAGGTCACCATGGCCACCCGCGAGATCATGAACGCGGTGGGCAAGGGCCAGAAATACAGCAACGAGATCATCGGCAAGGTCTTCAAGATCGGCAACAACCTGGGGCTGCCGCAGCCCGCCCTGCAGGACACCCTTGAAGGCCTGGAGGAGGAGGTCAAGGAAGACACCGGCGTGGACGTGCGTTATCCGCTGGACGAGAAGGGGGCGGAGGTCCTGCTGGTGACCCCCTCGGCGGATTTCTTCGCCGAACCCCACGTGGACGGCCTGATTGGCTACGGCAAGGTGTTCCATCAGGCCGGGATCTCCTGGACGCTGTCCTCGCACGCCTCCGAAGCCGCCAACTTCGGCCTGTTCATCGGTTCGCCGGAGAACATGCGCAAGATCGCCCTGCGGGTACGCGAGGCCGCCGAGGAACTGGGGGTCAAGCGGATCGTGTTCGGCGAATGCGGCCATGCCTGGCGGGTGGCCTACAGCTTTCTGAACACGCTTGCCGGGCCGTTCGATTTCCTCGATCCGCGTTATCCCGTGCCGCAGCACATCTGCGAAGTGACCCACGACCTGATCCAGCGCGGCGCGCTCACCCTGGACAGGAGCGCCAACGACCATCGGCGGGTCACCTTCCACGATTCCTGCAATGTGGCACGGGCATCGCGCATGGGGGATACCCCCGGCGGGCAGTTCACCATCCCCCGCGAGATCCTCCGTGCGGTTTGCAACCACTATTACGACATGCCGCCGGACACCATCGGAGAGGCGACCTTTTGTTGTGGTGGCGGCGGCGGCCTGCTCACGGACGACCTGATGGAGCTGCGCGTGAAGGGTGCGCTGCCCCGCATGCAGGCATTGCGGCAGGTCGCCGACGAGGAGGGCGTGACCCATCTGGCCGCGATCTGCGCGATCTGCAAGAGCCAGTTCGCCAAGGTCCTGCCCTACTACGGCTTCGAAATGGACCAGATCGTGAGCGTGCATCAGCTGGTGAGTGACGCGATCGTGCTGGATCCGGCCAGATAAACCACCCAGGGCGCCCGGCCCCGGGCCCGCGCAGACCAGGAGAACAGTAATGTCCACCACCGATGAAGACATGAACCTGACCTTCCGCAAGTTCAAGGATGGCGAAAGCCGGCGGCGGGACTGGAAGAATGCGATCTTCAAGGCCGACACGTCCCACAAGTGCCCGGTCTATGTGCACCGGACTCCGCCGTGCCAGGGTTCCTGCCCGGCGGGCGAGGACATCCGCGGCTGGTTGCAGATCGTGCGCGGGGTCGAGAAGCCGCCGCAGGACATGAGCTGGCAGGAATACGCGTTCCGCCGCTCCACCGATGCCAACCCGTTCCCCTCGGTAATGGGCCGGGTGTGCCCTGCGCCGTGCGAATCCGGGTGCAACCGCAACGAGGTCGAGGAGTTCGTCGGTATCAATTCGGTGGAGCAGTACATCGGGGATACCGCCTTCCACGAGCAGTTCACCTTCGACGCCCCGCCGCCGCTGTCGGGCAAGCACGTTGCGATCGTGGGAGGCGGGCCCGGGGGCATGTCGGCCGCCTATCACCTGCGCCGCCTCGGGCACGCCGCGACGATCTTCGACGATCACGAGGAGCTCGGCGGGATGATGATGTACGGGATCCCCGAGTATCGCGTTCCGCGCGAGATCCTGCGCCACGAGATGGACCGGATCCTGGGGCTGGGTGATATCCACCTGCGGCTGCAGACGCGGGTTGGACGCGACGTCAGCATGGAGGAGGTCGAAAACGAGTTCGACGCCGTGGTCTGGGCCGTGGGCTGCCAGACCGGCCGCAAGCTCCCGGTTCCGGGCGGCGATGCGCCCAACTGCATCACCGGGGTCGATTTCCTGGAGGCCTTCAACACTGGTCGCATGGGCGCCCTGACTACCGAGCGCATCATCTGCGTGGGCGGCGGGGACACCTCCATCGACGTGGTTTCGGTGGCGCGGCGGCTCGGCCGGATCGATACCGAAAATGTCACCGATCACCCCGAAGATCGCATCCACGGCTATGTGGCCCATGACAGCGCGATGAGTGCGGTTCGCACCGGCGCGGACGTCACGTTGACCTCCCTGTTCCCGAAGGAAGAGATGACCGCGGCCGAGCATGAGGTGCATGACGCCCTGAACGAGGGCGTGACCATCATGGACGGGGTGATGCCGGTGGAGGTGATTCAGGATGACAGTGGACGCGCCACCGCGCTGAAGATGGCCCGCTGCGAGTTCGTGGACAACGCCCCCACGCCGGTGGAAGGCACCGAGTTCGTGCTCGAGGCCGACCTGATCGTGTCCGCGATCGGACAGGGCGGGGATCTTGAGGGCCTGGAGGCCCTGGACAACGGGCGGGGCTTCATCGACAAGGACCCGTTCTACCATGTGCCGGGCCGCGAAGGTCATTTCGTGGTGGGCGATATCATCCGGCCGCACCTGCTGACCACCGCGATCGGCCACGGGGCCATGGCGGCCGACAGCATCGACCATTTCCTGCGCCACCAGCAGCCGATCAAGCGTCCGCGGGTGGACGTGCATCACTTCGATCTTTTGCACAAGCTGCAGGAGACCGGCCTGGAACCGGAACCCTACGGCGGCGAGCAGACCCGCGGGACTTCCGCCGCCGGTTTCGCCGTGCACAACTACGAGGATCGTTCCTCGCAGGAGATCATCTCCCACGAGCGGTTGTTCAAGGGGCATTTCGCGTATACCCCGCGGATCCGCCGGCGGGAGCATGGTCCGGGGGCCGACGAGGTCATCGGCCACTTCGCCGAACGCATGGAGGGCCTGAGCGAGGAACAGGCCCGTGCCGAAGCCAATCGCTGCATGAGCTGCGGTCTGTGCTTCGAGTGCGACAACTGCGTGATCTACTGCCCGCAGACCGCCGTCTATCGTGTCCCGAAGAGCGAAAAGGCAACCGGGCGCTATGTGGCGACCGACTATTCTCGCTGCGTCGGCTGCCATGTGTGTGCCGATGTCTGCCCCACCGGCTACATCGACATGGCCATGGGTGAGTGATCATGGATCCGGTGAAGTCCCTGGGCCGGGGTGCGCTGCGCTGGCTGGTGTTCGGGGTGCTGCCCCTGTCGCTGCTGCTGGGCTGCGGCGGGAGCGTCGAACCGCCGGACATGACGGAGGAGGCCCGTGGCGACCAGTGCGTGGAGCCCCTGGACGTGATCCGCAAGGACCATGGCAAGATCCTGATGGAGGAACGCGATCTCGCGGTCCGTGACGGCATCCGCAACCCCGATCACAGCTTTGTCAGCTGCATCGATTGTCACGTTGCATCGGATGCCCGCCATACCGAGCCGGAGACGCATTTCTGCGCCAGCTGCCATACGTTCAATGCGGTCAGCATGGACTGCTTCGAGTGCCATCGGGATCGGCCCTCGGCGTCCGCGCATCTGCATTCGCTGACCCCGCACGCACCCGACCCGGAATTCGCCTGGGAAGCCGATCAGCACGATCAGCAGGATGTGACGGCGACCCTCGCGGAGACCGGTCTGCTGCTCCCGCCAACGGAGGATGCCCCGCAATGAGCCGGAAGAACGCTAGCCTGTCGCGCCGCCAGTTCATCACCGGAGCGGCCGCCGCGGTCGCCGGTGTCACCGTTGCCCCGGGGGTATTCCTGATGCGTTCGGCTGAGGGAAAGACGGCCGAAGGGGTCCGCTGGGGGCTGTTGATCGACAGCAACCGCTGCGGTGACTGCGATGCCTGTGTCACGGCCTGCCACGCGGAGAACGGGGTGCATGGAATGGATCGGCCGCGTACCGATGCCCAGTGGATCCGCAAGGTGGATCTGCGGGACCCGGGGACCGGACATACCCGTTCCCTGCCGGTGATGTGTCAGCACTGCGAAAACCCGCCGTGTGCGGACGTTTGCCCGACCGGGGCTTCTTTCCGCCGGGAGGACGGCATCGTCCTGGTCGACAAGCACACCTGCATCGGCTGTCGCTACTGCATGATGGCTTGTCCCTACAAGGCGCGTTCGTTCATCCATGAACCCCTGGCCGGGCAGGCCGCGCATGCGCCGCGAGGCAAGGGCACGGTGGAGAGCTGCACCCTTTGCGTGCATCGCATCGATCGCGGCGAAGGCACCACCGCCTGTGTCGAGGCGTGCCACGAGCTGGGCAACGGCGCGATGACCTTTGGCGATCTGAACGATCCCGATTCCGCGATTTCGCGCGAGCTGGCCGAGCACGGTGGCAGTGCCATCCGGGCCGATCTGGGGTTGAACCCCGGCGTGCGCTACCAGGGCATCTGACATCCGAGGCAAGGACTTATGACGGCGAAACCTCAGTTGCGTGCACTCGACGGGCAAAGCCGCGGCTATTACGCGTTGCTGGGCGTCCTGCTGGCGGCCATCGGACTCGGGTTGCTGGCCGCCGCGCTGAAATCCGCGCACGGCCATCACATCACCGGCATGGACAATCAGATCGTCTGGGGGCTGCCGCACGTGTTCGCGATCTTTCTGATCGTGGCGGCCTCGGGGGCTCTGAACGTGGCCTCCATTGCCTCGGTCTTCGGGCGCCGGATCTACAAGCCACTGGCGCCCCTGTCCGGGCTGCTGGCGGTCGCGCTGCTGGCCGGCGGGCTGGCCATCCTGGTGCTCGATCTGGGCCGTCCGGATCGTCTGGTGGTGGCCATGACCCACTACAACTTCAAGTCGATCTTTGCCTGGAACATCTTCCTCTACACCGGCTTCATGGTGATCGTTCTGGTGTACCTGTGGTTCCTGATGGAGCGGCGCATGAACGCTCATGCCCCCGCCGTGGGCATGGTGGCGTTTGTCTGGCGTCTGGTGCTGACCACCGGTACCGGCGCGATCTTCGGCTTTCTGGTCGCACGCGAGGCCTATGACGCCGCCATCCTCGCGCCGCTGTTCATCGCGATGTCCTTCGCCCTGGGGCTGGCGGTGTTCCTGCTGGTCATGCTGGCGGCGTATCACTGGACCGGGCGCCCGCTGGGGGATCTGATCCTGCGCCGCCTCAAGAACCTGCTGGCGGTGTTCGTCGCCGCGGTGCTGTATTTCGTGGTCGTCTATCACCTGACCAACCTGTACGCCACCCGGCTGCACGGGGTGGAGGCCTTCCTGCTCGTAAGCGGCGGTATCTATCCGCTGCTGTTCTGGGGCGTGCAGATCCTGCTGGGCAGCCTGGTGCCCCTGGTGATGCTGTTCCACCCTGTATGGAGCCGCTCGCGCCGGGTGATCGCGGCGGCCAGCGGCCTGGTGATCCTGGGGGGGCTGGCCCAGCTCTACGTGATCATCATCGGTGGCCAGGCCTATCCGATGGACATGTTCCCGGGCTACGAGGTCAGCAGCAGCTTCCATGACGGGGTGGTCGCCCCGTACACGCCGACGCTGGTCGAGTTCCTGCTGGGGATCGGCGGGGTGGGGTTGGCACTGTTCCTGGTGGCCGTGGCCGTGAGGTTCCTGCACTTCCTGCCGGTCAGCCTGGCCGACCACAAGGTCGATCCGCACCATTCCGCCGGCAGCGCGACCGAGACCGCGCCGGCGGGGGGCTGATCCGCGGGATTGCGGGAGATGCCCCATCTGCTGCTGGCGGCCGCGCACAAGTCTTCCGGCAAGACCACGCTGGCCACCGCCCTGTGCGCGGCACTGAGGGCCCGCGGGCTGGAGATCCAGCCCTTCAAGAAGGGCCCCGACTATATCGACCCCCTGTGGCTGGGGCGTGCCGCCGGCCGGCCCTGCGTGAACCTGGACTTCCATACTCAGGAGTCCGACGAGATCGTCGAATTGGCGGCTCGCTACGATCAAGGTGCCGATCTGGGGCTCGTCGAGGCGAACAAGGGCCTGTTCGACGGGGTCGATCCCGAGGGGCATGACTGCAACGCAGCCCTCGCCCGGCTGCTGGATGTCCCGGTGGTGCTGGTCATCGACTGCCGGGGCATGACCCGCGGGATCGCGCCGTTGCTGCTCGGCTATCGGTCATTCGACCCGCAGGTCCGCATCGCGGGGGTGATCCTGAACCGGGTGGGCGGGGCCCGCCACGAGTCCAAGCTGCGCGCAGCGGTAGAGCGCTACACCGACCTGCCGGTGCTGGGGGCGGTGCACGAGGATCCTTCGCTGGAGATTGCCGAACGCTATCTGGGACTGATCCCCAGCAACGAGGTAGATGGCGCGGATGCGAAGATCCGGGGTCTGGCAACCGCAGTGGCCTCGCAGGTCGATCTGGATGGCCTGCTCCGGGTGGCCCGCACGGACCCTTCCGGGGGAGGCCCGGTCTGCGTTCCGGATTCCCCCCGGGGGGCAGAACATACCGGGGGACCTCCGGTGCGGATCGCGGTCGCGCGCGACGCCGCTTTCGGCTTCTATTACCCCACCGATCTGGATGCCCTGGAGGCCGCCGGTGCCGAGTTGTGCTTCTTCGACACCCTGCATGACCGCGACCTGCCACCGGCGGATGCCCTCCTGATCGGCGGCGGATTTCCGGAGAGCCGGCTTGCGGCGCTGGCCGCGAATCGATCCCTGCGCGAGGCGATCCGCACGGCCATCGAAGCGGGGACGCCGGCCTACGCGGAATGCGGAGGGCTGATGTATCTGTCCCGCTCGATTCGCTGGGGCGACCAGGAGCATGCGATGGTCGGGGCGATCCCGGCGACCAGCGTGATGCACGATCGGCCACAGGGGCGTGGCTATGTGAGCCTGCGTGAAACCCGCGAGCACCCCTGGCCGCCCGTCGGCGACGGGGCGGTGGGCGAGGCGCCCGTGCCGGCCCACGAGTTCCACTACTCCGCGCTGGAGGACGTGGATCCGGGGTTGCCCTTTGCCTGGGAGATGCAGCGGGGCTGCGGAGTGGACGGACGCCACGACGGGATCGTCTACCGCAACCTGCTGGCCAGCTACAGCCATCAGCGCCACACCCGTCGCAACCCCTGGGCGCGGCGCTTCGTGGCATTCGTCCGCCAGTGCCGGCGGGGATGCGTGCAGGAACCGGAAACCGTCATTGCGACCTGAACGAGGAGGCCGAACATGCTCAGCCTGACCCCGGCCGCGGCCGATCAGATCCTGAACTCCGCCCGCGAGAGCGGGATGGAACACACCGCCCTGCGGATTGTTGCGCAGCGCAAGTCCGACGGGGCGATCGAATATGGCATGGGTTTCGACGATACCGGGCGCGAGGACGACCTGGCCTTCAAGAGCGAGGGCGTTCAGCTGGTGGTCGACCCCCTTTGCGTGGATCTGATGAAGAACGCGGTGCTGGATTACGTGGAGTTCGAGCCCGGCGAGTTCCGCTTCA
The DNA here is from genome assembly GCF_000428605.1 of Thioalkalivibrio sp. ALE19. NCBI lineage: Bacteria > Pseudomonadati > Pseudomonadota > Gammaproteobacteria > Chromatiales > Ectothiorhodospiraceae > Thioalkalivibrio > Thioalkalivibrio sp. ALE19. The sequence goes on along the minus strand of NZ_AUAG01000010.1, from coordinate 16,708 downwards.
TCTTCCTCAACCCCAACGATCCGCACTATCGGCCCCCGGAGGACTCCGGTCCGTCTGCGTGACCGGGCCCCGGGGCAGGACCGGCTGCAACGCGGGCAGCTGATGGTCGTCCGCGGGCCAGTGTTCCGGCGCCTGCTCCAGGAGTTCCCGGGCGGTGGCCAGCCAGTGTTCCCGTGCGGGCACGACCAGGCGCCGGATGGCCTCCGGCGATTCCTCGTGTATCGCCTGCTCGTAGGCGTCGTGCAGTTGCGGGAACAATGCGGCCCGCATCCCGCCCAGACGGGCGAAATACAGGTGGAGTGAACCGTCTCCGGTGCCCGACAGCAGGGCGGGGAGGGTCACCAGCATATCCGCCAGGTGGTCGCGTACCGCGCGCAGAACGCGTTCCTCGCGGGTGCCCAGCACTTCGGACAGGCATTCCTGCCAGGCCGGCCCCAGGAAGTCGCCCGCCAGGACCTCTCCGACCTCGTGCCAGACCGCGGCTTCCAGCTCGCCGTCGACCATCCGTTCGAGCGGTGGGGCGTGGTCCGGGTCGTGACCGTAGGCGCGCAGCGCGCGCGCCATGCCGTCGTCCGGTCGGCCGCGCGCCTGCCAGGCCTCGACCGCCTCCAGCACCATGCGCCGTACCGACTCGCGGCGCACGAAGATTCGCCCCTCGCGGGACATCGCGGGCGGGGCGGCCAGATCGCGGGCCAGCTCCTCGCCGATGACGTGGATACGATAGCCGTCGAACGCCTCGAGGTGTTCGAGCCGCCCGAGAAAGAACACCGGCCGTCCCCCCTGTCCGTAGCCGGCACCGTAGGCCAGACCACGGGGGGCGAGCTTGCGGTTGATGGCCTCCTCGTCGAACGGGTCGTGAGCGATGCCGTCCAGCACCAGGGGCTCCAGCTCCGCGTCCTCGAGGGTTTCCCAGTGCTGTTCCCGGGCGATGACCCAGTCCCCCACGGTCTGACGATCGAGCTCCGCCCGCAGGTCCTGGCCCTGTTCCCAGCGATAGAACTCGCGCATCTCCAGGAGGTAGATGCACAGCGTGGCGTTGCCGGCGAAACGTGCGTCCGCGATGTCGCAGTTGCGCTGGACCCGGGCGGTCAGCTGTGCGAGCTCCGGGGATGAATCGGCGGTCGGGGACGGGACTGGGGCCGGGGTCCGGGTCATGGGTGCCTCGTCTGTGCCAGGGCGGTGTGACAACGGGCGGCCCGGTGCGGTCCGTCGCGCCGGGCGGCGACTTGCTGCTTCCCTTTTGCGAGCATAGTCGGCCCGGATGCGGACCGCCATGAGCCGGGCCCCGAGACCCGGCGAACGTGTACATTTCGCGGTGTTTCCCTAACATGTGGGGCCCGGGCCCCCACGAGCGACGCCATGCAGCCCCTGCTGGAAATCCGTGAATTGCGTACCGAACGGCTGGGACCGGTGAGTCTGCGCGTGCAGCCAGGCGAGCTGGTGCAGATCACCGGCGCCTCCGGCGCGGGGAAGTCATTGCTGCTGCGGGCGATCGCCGATCTGGATCCGAACACCGGCGAGGTGTGGCTGGACGGGGCGGCGCGTGACGCGCTGACGCCCCCGGAGTGGCGCCGGCAGGTGGCCTACGTCCCGGCGGAGACCGCCTGGTGGGGCGATCGCGTGGACGAGCACCTGCCCGCGGACTGGGCGCGTGATGACGCCGAGGCCTTTCTGGAGCATCTGGGGCTGGAACACGGAGCGCTGGACTGGGAGGTGGAGCGGCTGTCCAGCGGCGAGAAGCAGCGTCTGGGGCTGCTGCGGGCCTTGCTCACCGGGCCGCGCGTACTGCTGCTGGACGAACCCACGGCGAACCTGGATGAAGAGAACACCCGCCGCTTCGAGCGGCTGGTGCGGGCCTGGATGGCCGAACGCGAAGCCGCGGCCCTGTGGGTCACCCACGACACCCAGCAGCGCGACCGCCTCGGCGGGCGCATCCTGAACCTCAGTGATGGCCGGCCGGAGGGCACATCGTGGACCTGATCCGGCTCAGTCCGTTCGACCTCGCGCTGGCGGCGGTGCTGGTGGTGCTGCTCGCCGGCGTGACCATGTGGGCCCGCATGGGCGTGGGCCGCACCCTGCTGATCGCCGCCGTGCGCACCGTGATCCAGCTGTTGCTGGTGGGGCTGGTGCTGCAGACCCTGTTCGACCATGCGCATCTCGGCTGGGTCGCGCTGATGGCGATGGTGATGCTGGCGGTGGCCGGCTACGAGGTGATGGCTCGCCAGCAGCGCCGTTTTGCCGGAATGTGGGGCTACGGGATCGGCGCGGTCACCATGTTCGTATCGTCGTTCGCAATCACGGTGCTGGCGCTGACCACCATGGTCGGCCCCAGCCCGTGGTGGGAGCCGCAGTACGCCATCCCCCTGCTGGGGATGCTGCTGGGCAACACCATGACCGGCATCGCCCTGGGCCTGGACCGGCTCACGCAGAACGTCTGGCGCGAGCGGCGCACCATCGAGGGCCGGCTGGCACTGGGGGCCTCGTGGAGCGAGGCCGTTACCACCATGCGCCGCGAGGCGGCGCGTTCCGGGCTGATGCCCACCATAAATGCCATGGCCGCGGCCGGCATCGTCAGCCTGCCGGGCATGATGACCGGGCAGATCCTCGCCGGCGCGCCGCCGGTGGAAGCGGTCAAGTACCAGATCCTGATCATGTTCCTGATCTCCGCCGGCACCGGCTTCGGGGCGATCGGCGCGGTCTGGTTCGCCTCCAGCCGCCTGTTCGACCACCGCCAGCGCCTGCGCCTGGACCGTCTGAAGCCCGGACGGCACACCTGACGACACCCGGAGGTATCTATCCCCCCGGGGCTATGTCGTCCCCCTCCTTCTGCTCGCTCGGCCTACCCTGTTGCGACTAGCGACAAAGCCCTGTTGGGGCACTAGTTTCGAAGGTGCTGCGGTCGGTTTCGATGCGCAAGACAGGCCACTCGCAAGTCAGGAGGATCCCGACATGAATACCCAGCTCATCGAGCAAAGCTGGCAGAGCGTCGCCCCGTATCACCACGAGATTGCCGAAACGTTCTATGCGCGGTTGTTCGAGAAGCATCCGGAGTACAAGGAAATGTTCTCGTCCGAGAACATGCCGGAACAGATGGACCGCATGGTCCGAACTCTGGCGCTGGTTTCTTCCAATGCCGACAGCCCCACGGCCATTCGCCCGCATCTGCATCGTCTCGGCGAGGTCCACACCCGATTCGGCATCGGTCCGGACGATTTCGAGGCATTTTCCGCAGTGATGATTCAGGTGCTGGGCGAGTACTGCCGTTCGGTCAACGGTTACTGGAGTGATACCTGCGAACAGGCCTGGCGTGATGCCTTCTCCAGCATCGTGGAACCCATGATGCTGGAAGGCATGCAGACACACTGATCCTGGCTCGAATCCGCTACCCCTCGCCGGTCCGGCGCCGCGGCCGGATCAGGCGAACAGTTTGCGGCGGAAGAACTCCGGGGTGGCGCCGGCGGCGCGGTGGATGGCCGCGTTGTAGTAGTGCGTGACGAACGGGATCTCCTCCGCGGCTTCTTCACGCAGGAAGGAGACCGGGGCGTCCTTGGAGGCGATGGTGCAGGTCCACCAGCCGGAGGGGTAGGTGGGCTGAGGGAAGTGCATGGTCAGGGCGTCGATGAAGCCGGTCATGCGCATGTTGTCGTGCATCGGCCGCAGGATGCTGTCGGTATGCAGCAGCGGCGATTCGCTCTGTTGCACCAGCAGGCCATCGGAGCCCAGGGCCTTCACGCAGTCGCGGTAGAAATCCGCGGAGAACAGGCCCTCGGCCGGGCCCACCGGGTCGGTGGAGTCGACGATGATCACGTCGATGGAGCCGGGTTTCGCGTCCTTGATGAACTGGATGCCGTCGTCGAACAGGAGTTCGGCGCGCGGGTCGTCGTTGGCGTCGCACAGCTCGGGGAAATACTGCTCGGACAGGCGGGTGACGCGTTCGTCGATGTCCACCTGCGTGGCCTTTTCCACCTCGTCGTGCTTGAGCACCTCGCGCAGGGTGCCGCAGTCGCCGCCGCCGATGATCACCACGTTCTTCGGCGCGTTGTGCGAATACAGCACCGGATGCGACATCATTTCGTGGTAGATGAAGTTGTCGCGGCCGGTGAGCATCACGAAGCCGTCGATCACCATCAGGTTGCCGAAGCCCGTGGTCTCGAAGATCTCGATCTTCTGATAGGGCGTCTGCTCCTCGTGGAGCTTTTTCGTGATGCGCAGGGACATCGCGATGTCCTTGTCGGGTTCGCTGAACCAGTGGTCGTCGAGTGCCATCGGGCGGGCTCCCCTTGTGCATGGGTGAACGGTAGGATGCGTCGCCATGATAGTGCCCTGTATCCTGCGGGCAACTCCGAGTCTGCCGTCATTGCGAGGGCCGTCTTCTGATTCTGTCATCCGGAGCCGCCGCCTCATTCCGTCATTGCGAGGAGCCGCCCTCTGATCCTGTCATTGCGAGGAGCCGCCCTCCCATTCCGGTCATTGCGAGGAGCCGAAGGCGACGAAGCAATCTCCTGAACGACGGGCAGCGCGCCGGAGACCGGCCACCCCCTCGATGTCCCGGGGGACATGGAAGGCGATTGCCGCGTCGCTTCGCTCCTCGCAATGACGGGATCAGAAGGCCGCTCCGGATGACAGAATCAGAAGACCGCCCTCGCAATGACGGGGTATATCCACTGCGAAAGCCGGAATCGCCATGTCTGCCAAACCCTGGAGTCTGGAAGAGGCTCGCGCCACCTACGGCATCGATCACTGGAACGGGGACTTCTTCGAGATCAATGCGTCCGGGCATGTCTGCATGCGCCGGCCGGACTGGCCGGAACACCCCGGCGTGGATCTGCACGCGCTGGCCTGCCGCCTGCGCGAGGAGCACGTGGGCCCGCCGGTGCTGGTGCGCTCTCAGGACGTGCTCGACGGTCGCGTGCGGCGCCTGTCACGCGCCTTCGCCCGGGCGGCCGAGGAGCTGGATTACCACGGCGACTTCACCGCGATCTATCCGATCAAGGTCAACCAGCAGCGTTCGGTGGTCGAGCGCATCCTCGCCGCCGGCGACCACGCGGATGCCGAAGGCCACCGGCCGCAGGTGGGGCTGGAGGCCGGCTCCAAGCCCGAGCTGATCGCGGTGCTGGCGCAGTCGCGCCCGGGCTCGGTCATCATCTGCAACGGCTACAAGGACCGCGAATACGTCCGCCTGGCCCTGATCGGGCGGCAGCTCGGCCACCGGGTGTACATCGTGATCGAGAAGCCCTCGGAGCTCGAGGAGGTGATCCGCCAGGCCGAAGCCATGGACATATCGCCGCTGCTGGGGCTGCGCGTGCGCCTGGCGTCCATCGGCAAGGGCAAGTGGCAGAACACCGGCGGCGAGAAGGCCAAGTTCGGCCTGTCCGCGGCGGACGTGCTGGCGATCCTCGAACGCCTGCGCGCGCTGGACTGGCTCGATCGCCTGCAGCTGCTGCATTTCCACATGGGGTCGCAGATCGCCAATATCCGCGACATCCAGAACGGCATGGGCGAGGCGGCCAGTTACTTCGCCGCGCTGCACGAGGCCGGGGCCGGCATCCGCGTGGTCGACGTGGGCGGCGGCCTGGGCATCGACTACGAGGGCTCGCGCTCGCGCAACGAGTGCTCCATCAACTACTCGGTGGAGGAATACGCCCTCAACATCCTGCGCCCGCTCAGCCGCATCTGCCACGAGCACGACCTGCCGATGCCCGAGGTGTTCAGCGAGTCCGGGCGTGCCCTGACCGCGCATCACGCGGTGCTGATCACCAACGTGATCGACTGCGAACCGGCCCCCGGGGACGGCCCCGTGCCGCCGCCGGCCGCCGACGAGCCGCCCGAGATCGCGACCCTGCGGGCGCTGCTGGAGGACAGCGTGCGTCCGCCGTCCGAGGTCTTCCACGACGCCGCCTGGCATCTGGCCGAGGTGCAGGCGCAGTTCGCCCGCGGCCTGCTTTCGCTGGCCGACCGCGCCCGCGCCGAGGCGCTGTACTTCGCCCTGTGCCAGCGACTGCTGGCGGACCCGGATGCCCTGCCGGCCGAGATCCATGCCGAGCTGACCGACAAGCTGGCGGACAAGGTCTTCTGCAACTTCTCCGTGTTCCAGTCCATCCCCGACACCTGGGCGATCGACCAGATCTTCCCCATCATGCCGCTGCACCGGCTGGATCAGGCGCCCACGCGCCGTGCGGTGCTGCAGGACCTGACCTGCGACTCCGACGGCCACGTGGAGTACTACGTGGAGCGCGAAGGCACCCACACCACGCTGGCCCTGCACGAGTGGGAGCCCGCGCGGCCGTATTATCTGGGGATCTTCCTGGTGGGGGCCTATCAGGAGATCCTGGGCGATCTGCACAACCTGTTCGGCGACACTGACACGGTGAACGTCGAGCTTACCCCCGACGGCGGCTACCGCCTGGTCGACCCCGAGCGCGGCGACACCGTGGATGAACTGCTGTCCTACGTGCACTTCGCCCCCGACGACCTGCGCCGCGCGTTCCGCGCCCGCATCGACGCCGCCGGCCTGCGCGGCGAGGCGGCCGGGCGGCTGCTGGCGGAACTGGAGCACGGCCTGACCGGCTACACCTATCTGGAGGACTGAAATGCAGTGCTACGTCTATCGCGCCACGCGGCGCGCCGATACCTATGTCTACCTGCCGGAGAAGGACGACTTCTCCGATCTGCCCGATACCCTGATGAAGGCCCTGGGCAGCCTCGAATTCGCGCTGGAGTTCGAGCTGACCCCCGACCGCACCCTGGCGCAGGAAGACCCGCAGAAGGTCCTTGCCAACCTGCAGGACCAGGGCTTCCACCTGCAGGTCCCGCCGCCGGACGACAAGCTCGACCCGTGGCAGGGCGGGGTGTCGGGCTGATCGGAGCGGACGCTTACCAGAGGCAGCGGATCGGGAATGTCTGCAGGGCCGGGTCCGCGGTGACCAGCGGGACCGTGTTCCAGTTCGGCCTGAGCTGCGAGGACCCGGTCGAACGGGTCCCGGTGTTCCTGGGGGTAGGACCCGGCATGGATGGCCTGTCGGTAATTCACGGCCAGATGGGAGAACCCGTCGGCGGTGATCAGCTCGTCGAAGTCGCTGAGCACCTCCGCTCCGATCGCGAGCTTGCCCAGGCGGTACTTGGTCGCGATCTCCCAGGCGCTGGCCGCACTCACCAGCACCGTGTGTGTTTCGTCCTGGATGGTATTTCTGGCAGTGGTGGAGAGCTTCGGGTCGTCGGTCATCCACCACAAGAGGGCGTGCGTATCCAGCAGGACTCGCATCACTCTTCCCATGCCCGAAGTTCTTCCTCGGGCAGGGGCTCGAAGAAGGATTCCTCCACACGGCCCTTAACCCTGCCGGGCTGCCGTTTCTGCGGTGTGCCCTCCAGCGGGACCAGCCGTGCATAGGGGCGCCCGGCGCGCGACAGGATGATCTCCTCGCCGTCGTGTGCCCTTTTCAGCAGACGCGATAAATGAGTTTTCGCTTCATGCACGTTCACGGTGGTGGTCATCAAGGCACCTGTACAACCTGGTCATCTGGTTAGTCTATGTGAGGGGGGCGGTCACGACAACGCAACGCCAGGCACTGCTGTCGGGTCCCGGCTGGTTAGATACATGTTTGCGAAATCAATCGGGATGTTCCTGCTGCCATGCCTTGAGTGTCTCCGCCGGCGTTCGGTGCCCCGGCGTCTTCTGTCCGATCTGATGGTTGTACAGGCGCTGGTAGTCCCGGAAGGTGTCTTGCAGATGCGCCCCCGAGTCGAAGCGCACAGCCGGTCGAACGGGTGGCCCCCGGTGGGCTCGCGTTCCCCGGTGGCCGCAAAGCGGTCCGTGAACTCCTTGCCGTTGTCCGTGACCACGTGCATGACATGGAACGGTGCCCGTTTGATCAGCTTCTTGAGAAAGCCGTCCGGCCAGCGCACCTGCTCCAGCGCCGTCCGTCTCGCACTGAGCCTCCGTGCCGTAACGCGCCATGAACGTCGGTAACGACAGACCCTGCTGAAACTGGACCCGATTCTGCGCCATGATGCCGTCCTCCGCAGGATGTGGACCTCCAGCGTCCGTCCGGAGGCCGTCTCAGTGAGCCTGGCGGAGTCTCATTGATAATCAGGGTGCAGTAAGGGATTTTCCACCCGGATGCCCTCGATGATCTGGGAATGGTTCAGGTCTTCCGACAGCAGGACCGTCGCACCGCCCTGGCAAGCGGTCGCCACAATCATCGAGTCCCAGAAGGACAGGCGATTCCGCTCCTGGATTTCGGAGGCCCGCAGCACGGCCTTTGTATCCGGGCACTCCACCTGCCACGCTCGGTAGGCCTCGATCATGCGGCGTGCCTCCCCGGGCGGGAGAGGATCCGCGACCTTGCGGGTCACGTTGACGTAGAACTCCTGCAGCACCTGGATGCTGATGATCGCCCCGCCCGTATCCCAGAGCTGACGGATGACTTGCTCGGCGCGGTCGTGTCGATCGCCCGCATCCAGGTCATGCGCGTAGAGCAGGATGTTGGTATCGACGAAGACCTTATCGCTCATGCAGGGCGTCGCGATCCGGACGTCCGCCACCAAAGTGGTACCCCCTGTCGAGAGCGGCCAGGGCCTCGCGCCTGGAGCGCTCATAACGGTCGGACCGTTCCACGATGTGTTCCAGTTCCTCGGTCAGCAGCCGGCTGACCGAGGTCGAACGACGAGCGGCGATAACCTTCAGTTCGGTCAATACCTGCTTGTCGAGAGACAGGGTGATGTTCTGCTTCATGCTGAGTCTCCTTGGGTCACGTAAATACGTGTAGCACCAAATCTACGTGTCTTCAACGGAGCTCAACGTGGTGCCGGCGATCGGCTCGGTGCGCCGGGCTGGCTGGCCTTGCAGACGCGGAGCGGCGGTTCGGGGCTGCGGGGCAGGGATGCTCTTCCGGGAGCAGGGTGGGCGGGGAGAGAAGGAGCCTGCGTGCAAAACGCGGGAGTGGCAGCGCGGGCGCGAATAAATCTGTATAGTGACGGCCCTTTTGCCAGTACCCAGAGTTCGTATTCCATGACCGAGAAGCTTCGCAACATCGCCATCATCGCCCACGTCGACCATGGCAAGACCACGCTGGTCGACCAGCTCCTGCGCCAGTCCGGCACCCTCGACGAACGTGGCGACCACGGCGAGCGGGTCATGGATTCCAACGCGCTGGAGCAGGAACGCGGGATCACCATCCTGTCGAAGAACACCGCCATCAAGTGGCAGGACTACCGCATCAACATCGTCGACACCCCCGGGCACGCCGACTTCGGCGGCGAGGTCGAGCGCGTGCTGTCGATGGTCGACTCCGTCCTGCTGCTGGTGGACGCGGTGGACGGCCCCATGCCGCAGACCCGCTTCGTGACCCAGAAGGCCTTCGCGATGGGCTTCAAGCCGATCGTGGTGGTCAACAAGGTCGACCGCCCGGGCGCGCGCCCCGACTGGGCCGTGGATCAGGTCTTCGACCTGTTCGATCGCCTCGGGGCCAGCGACGAGCAGCTGGACTTCCCGATCGTCTACGCCTCGGCGCTCAACGGCTTCGCCGGCATGGACTCGGACGTGACCGACGGCGACATGACCTGCCTGCTGGAGACCATCGTCGAGCACGTGTCGCCGCCGGACGTGGACGCCGACGGCCCGTTCCAGATGCAGGTCTCCTCGCTGGACTACAACTCCTATCAGGGCCTGATCGGCGTCGGCCGGGTGAAGCGCGGGCGCATCACCCCGAACACCCAGGTCAAGGTGATCGACCGCGAAGGCGGCGTGCGCAACGGCCGCATGCTGCAGATCATGGGCTTCCACGGGCTGGACCGGGTGGATGTCAGCGAGGCCAACGCCGGCGACATCATCACCTTCACCGGCATGGACAAGCTGTTCATCTCCGACACCCTGTGCGACCCGAGCCATGTCGAGGCCCTGCCGGCCCTGACCGTGGACGAGCCCACGGTGAGCATGACCTTCCAGGTGAACACCTCCCCGCTGGCCGGCAAGGATGGCAAGTACGTCACCTCCCGCGTGATTCGCGAGCGCCTCGAAGAAGAGCTCAAGCACAACGTCGCCCTGCGCGTGGAAGATACCGAGGACCCCGACAAGTTCCGCGTCTCCGGCCGTGGCGAGCTGCACCTGGGCATCCTCATCGAGAACATGCGCCGCGAGGGCTACGAGCTGGGCGTCTCGCGCCCCGAGGTGGTCATCCGCGAGGTCGACGGGGTCAAGCAGGAGCCCTACGAGACCGTGACCGTGGACATCGAGGAAGAGCACCAGGGCACGGTGATGGAGAAGCTGGGCGAACGCCGCGGCGAACTCACCAACATGATGCCGGACGGCAAGGGCCGGGTGCGCCTGGACTACACCATCCCCTCGCGCGGACTGATCGGCTTTCAGACCGAGTTCATGACCGCGACCTCGGGCACCGGCATCCTGCACCACGTGTTCGACCACTACGGGCCGTTGTCCACGACCGGTTCGGTGGCCTCGCGCCAGAACGGCGTGCTGATCGCCAACGGTCCCGGCAAGGCGATCGGCTTCGCCCTGTTCAACCTGCAGGACCGCGGCAAGCTGTTCATCGGCCCCGGCGAGGAGGTCTACGAGGGCATGGTCATCGGCCTGCACGCGCGTGAGAACGACCTGGTCGTGAACGCCCTCAAGGCCAAGCAGCTCACCAACGTGCGCGCCGCCGGCACCGACGAGAACATCCAGCTGACCCCGCCGGTGCGCATGACGCTGGAGCAGGCGATCGAGTTCATCGATGACGACGAACTCGTCGAGGTGACCCCGAGCGCCATCCGCATCCGCAAGAAGCTCCTGCTGGAACACGAGCGCAAGAAGGCCTCGCGCGCCGCCGCCAACGCCTGACGCCCGTCCCCGCCCCGGCGCCCGCCGGGGCGGAATGTTATCGTGAACATCGATGGGTGCGCGGTGTTAACGTCGGGATTCGCTGTTTCCAGCTGGCCCAGCGCCTCGCCCAGAATCTCCAGCTGTCGCTCAACGGCGGAACGCATCAGATCGCTGGCAACGTAGTCCTCTTCATTTGCATCCTTCACGAATTCCGCCACTCGTCGGGCGGCTTCACGCGCATCCCACAGGTAAGCCCGCGGATCACGCCGCATGGACCGCTTCCCGAGATTTTTCAATATCCGCGAGGACGTACGGATTGGTGACGCTTTCCGGCATCACCAGGTCCACGGGCCGCCCAAGAATATCGCTCAACTCGCTGCGCAGGGCGAGGAATTGCTCCAGAGAGCATTCGGTCTGGTCCGGACTGAATTCCACCAGGAAATCCACGTCCGAACATTGAGGGTCGAAATCATCCCCACGGGCTGCAGACCCGAAAACGTCCAGCCGCGATACACCGAAGTCGCGGCATACCGATTCGAGCGCTTTACGATGTTGCTGGATCAATGGATGCATGCCCGAGCCTCCTGTCCTCCTACGATACGACAGTCACGCCCGGGGCGCAGCCACAAGGCGTTGCCCGCCCGAACGCATATGCTGCCGCAGTGCGGCACTCCCCACGGCCAGACCGGCTGGGGCCTCACGCCATGTTGAGGTGTTACTGCGGTTCGGGCTGGTCTTCGGCGTCCATGCGGGCGAGCATGCGCATGCCGCCGGCCATGCAGGTCAGTGCCGAGTGGGTGGCTTCGTCGAATGTGGCCGGGTCGTCGTGCAGCACGTCGGCCGGCGGGAGTTGCCAGTATTTCGGGCGGCAGCCGGGCGGGCGACCGGCCGGCATGGCCTCCGCGGCCTCGGCGTCCACCGCCACCAGCAGGTCCGCCCACTCCAGGTCCTCGCGCGCGAGTTCGCCCATGGCCGGGCGCGGGCGCACCTCCAGCCATTCGGCCACGTCCCTGTCCTGCGCGGCCAGTTCGGCCACGCGATCGGCGCGGCCGTCATCCCCGGCGGCGGCCACCAGCAGCCGCGCCCGGCGCTTAAACATCTCCGCTCCCCTGCGGGTTCATTTGGCGACGGCCCGCGCGGGGCCGCAGGATGCCGGGATCATCATTCATCGCGGAGAACCTCTGATGGCCGAATTCGACTGGTCGCAGTATGCCCTGAGCGAGCTGAAGCTGGTGTATACCACGCTGCATGCCCAGCTGACCCTGCAGCCGGAGCTGATGGACTCGAAACTGATGGAAGACCTGCAGGCCCACCTCCAGCAGGCAGCGAAGGCCGACGGCGTGGACGCCTCCACCCACTCCCAGTGGGCCGCCTGGCTCAACGATCGCTGACGGGGAATTGCTCAAGCTGGATCACCAGTTCGGGCAAATGGGTCTGCACCAGGCTCGCGCGACACCCTTCGCGCCCCCGGGCATCGCGAGCCGAGAAGTCTCCACCGTCATCGCGAGTCGCGAAGCGACGTGGCGATCTCCATCCGAAACCACCTGATCCTGCGTGCAACCAGCGTCGGCCGATTGCCACGTCGCCTTGCGGCTCCTCGCAATGACGGGGTGCCCGGAGTGTCGCCAGGACCCGGTCACGTTCAAGTGGCGATGATGCGAGGGGCTGTCCCGCAAGCGTTGTACCGGTCGCATGAGGCGGCATCATCCCGCTCCCCGTGTTCAGGCGTCGCCGGCGGTGGCCTTGCGGTGCTCGGCGGCGAAGTCGAGCATGCGCTGCGTTGCGGTCAGGGCCTTCAGGCGGGCGTCCTCGTCGATGAAGATCTCGTTGGTGGCCGGTTCGGCGGTGTCTTCCAGCGTATTGGCCAGCGAGACCAGATCGTTCATCGCCATCCACGGGCAGTGGGCGCAGCTGGTGCAGGTCGCGCTCTCGCCGCCGGTGGGGGCCTCGATCAAGGTCTTGTCCGGGGCCGCCTCGCGCATCTTGTAGAAGATGCCCTTGTCGGTCGCCACGATGAACTCCGGCTCGTCGCGGTCCTTCACCGCGGCGATCAGCTGGCTGGTGGAGCCCACCACGTCGGCCTGATGGATCACCTCGCGCGGCGACTCCGGATGCACCAGCACGGCCGCGTCCGGATGTCGGCTGCGCAGATCCTCCAGCGCCCACGAGCGGAACTCGTCGTGCACCACGCAGGAGCCGTCCCACAGCACCATGTCGGCGCCGGTGGTGCGGCGGATGTAGTCGCCCAGGTGCTTGTCGGGCGCCCACAGCACCTTCTTCCCCTGATCGCGCAGGTGTTCCACCAGCGGCACCGCGATGCTGGAGGTGACCACGTAGTCCGCCTGCGCCTTCACGTCCACCGAGGTGTTCGAATACACCACCACGGTGTGGTCCGTGTGCCGCGCGCGGAACTTCGCGAACTCGTCGGCCGGGCAGCCCAGGTCCAGCGAGCACTCGGCCTCCAGCGTGGGCATCAGCACGCGTTTTTCCGGGCTGAGGATCTTGGCCGTCTCGCCCATGAAACGCACCCCGGCCACCACCAGCGTGCTGGCCGGATGGTCCTTGCCGAAGCGCGCCATCTCCAGCGAATCGGCCACGCAGCCGCCGGTCTCGTCCGCCAGGCGCTGCAGCGATTCGTCCACGTAGTAGTGCGCCACCAGCACCGCGTCGCGCTCGCGCAGCAGGCGCTTGATGCGTTCCACCAGCTCCGCGCGCTCGGCCTCGCCGAGGTGGTGCAGCCCGGCGGTCACGTGCGCCGTGGACGGCACGTGGAACAGCGGTTTTTCGGCCACCGGTGCGGTCATGGGAATCCTCGCCGTCATTACAGTCTGCTTATAATACGACAGCCCCCTTTCCGGTGTCGTTCGGCCCTGCCATGACCGAGCTTGAGCAACAGTATCGACAACTCTCTTTCGACCAGCGCATGGAGATGGCACTGGCCGCCGACCTCGACCCGTGCTGGCGCCCGTTCCTGGTGCGCGACCAGCATGCCCAGGTCAAGGCGTATTTCTCCCGCCGCCTCGATCTGCAGCCCGAGGAAGTCGCGCTGCTGCTGGCGGACCCCAACCAGACCGTGCGCCTGAACTGCGCCAAGCGGCCCGACCTCACCCCGGAGCAGGTGGCCGCCTGCGTGAACGACCGCGACCCCAACCTGCGCTACTTCGTGGCCCGCAACCCGCTGCTGAGCGAAGACCAGCGGGAACAACTGATGGACGACGAGGACGAACTGGTACGCATTGCCGTGCGCAAGGGCCCCAAGCAGCGCGGCACCCGCGCCCGACCCGGCCAGGCCGAGATGATCCGTTGACCGATACCCAGCCCGAAAAACCCGAACGCCCGAAGCCCACCGCGCGCCGCCGTGCGCTCGGCTGGGGCATCCAGATCGCCATCGCGCTGGCCATCTTCCTGCTGGTGCGCGCATGGATGGCCCGCGACATGGTGGAAGGCCCGGCCCCCGAGTTCGAGGCCGAACTGCTCGACGGCTCGCCCGTGGCCCTCGCCGACTACGTGGGCGACGAACCCGTGCTGCTGCATTTCTGGGCCAGCTGGTGCGCCATCTGCCGGCTGGAGGAAGGCGAGATCGTACGCCTGTCGGACAGCCATCCGGTACTGACCGTCGCCATGCAGTCCGGCGAGCGCGAAGAGGTCATCGCGCACCTCAACGAACGCGAGCGCGAACTCGCCACCATCAACGACCCGCAGGGCCAGCTCGCCGCCCGCTACGGCGTGCAGGGCGTCCCCGCCAGCTTCATCATCAACACCGACGGCGACGTCGTCTTCCGCAAGCAGGGCTACGCCCCGCCGCTGGAACTGCGCTTCCGCCTCTGGCTCGCCCGCTGGCTCTGATGGTGCAGCCCCGGGCGGCCTGTTCCACCCGCAGCTCATGGGGCGCGGGCCATGGGATTTGGGCAGTACAGGCCCAAGAGTTACACTGAAAAGTGTAACTCCGGGAGGCAAAGATGGAAGCCACCACCAAGGACATGCGGCTCCACAGCCGCGAACTCCTCGCCGCGATCGATCGCGGAGAGGAGATCGTGATCACCTATCATGGCCGCAAGCGGGCGCGTCTGGTCCCCTTCACCCTCCGCGAGGAAAACGGGCAAGAAGAGGGGGCTCGCAATCCGTTGTTCGGACTCTGGGGTGACCGGACCGGATCGGTAGACGACCAGGTTCGGCGGATGCGTCAACCGAGGGCGTTCGACTGATGCTGGTGGACACGGACGTCCTGATCTGGAACCTGCGCGGGAACCGGAAAGCGGGGGACTGGCTCGACAGTTCGCCCGGATTCGCGGTGTCTGCGGTGACGTACATGGAGCTGGTCCAGGGCCTG
Organism: Thioalkalivibrio sp. ALE19; assembly: GCF_000428605.1. Lineage (NCBI taxonomy): Bacteria > Pseudomonadati > Pseudomonadota > Gammaproteobacteria > Chromatiales > Ectothiorhodospiraceae > Thioalkalivibrio > Thioalkalivibrio sp. ALE19. Next base: position 1,562 of record NZ_AUAG01000010.1, on the reverse strand, counting down.
CGGAACCAGGTCGAATTCCGGATGCTTCGGCAGGCCATGCGCTACTGGGATGCCACGATTCATCCCGTCAGCGAAGCGATTTCGACTCGTGCCACCTTCCTGGTCGAGACGTATGCGCTCAGCCACAACATGCAAATGGCCGATGCCCTGGTTGCCGCAACGGCCACCCAGCTTGGCCTGCCTCTGGTCACGGCCAACGATCGCCACTATCGCCACATCGAAGGCCTCGAAATCCATCTGTTCCGACCGGAATAAGGTCTCACTCATGCCGTCTTCGGCCAGAGGACGGGCCCCGCGGCCCGGGGTCGCCTTGTAGGAGCGCAGCCCCCTGCGCGATCCGGCGCTCGCGCAGCCCGCAAAAGCCCCGCATGGGTGTCCATCTCGTCCACGTTGCGATGCCGGCGCGCGGTGCCAGCTGGCTACCAGGCGTTCTCCGGGAGGGATGCTTGTCATCGCTGGAGAATGCGTACAGTATTGCGTACATGTACAGGTTCAATGACGGCGAGGTATACCATGGATGCCATTAGCTACACGGCGGCCCGGAGCCAGCTGGCCAGGACGATGGAGAAGGTCTGCGAGGACCATTCGGCCGTCATCATTACCCGGAGCAAGGCTCCATCCGTGGTGATGATGTCGCTGGAAGACTATGAAGCCCTGCAGGAGACCTCGTACCTGCTCCGTGCCCCCGAGAACGCCCGCCGGCTTCTTGAATCCGTGGTCGAACTGGAACGCGGGGGAGGTCTGGAGAAGGACATCGAGGAATGAAGCTGCTCTTCTCCGAGCATGCGTGGGAAGACTATCTCTACTGGCAGCGCCACGAGCGGAAGACCGTCAAGCGCATCAATGAGCTCATTCGCGCCATTCAGCGCGACCCCTTCGAAGGCATTGGCAAACCCGAACCGCTCAGGTACAGCCTTTCAGGCTACTGGTCCCGCCGAATCTCCACCGAACATCGGATCGTCTACAAGATCGAAGAAGACACTGTGCTTATCGCACAGCTCCGCTACCACTACTGACCCGAGCGATCGCCTCAGGCCGCTCGCGGTTCGATCTCGCGGCGCACCCGCTCGGCAAGTGCGAGCTGCGCCTGCCTGAGTTCGAATTCCAGCTGGAGATTGTCTGGCTCGCCGAGAAACATGCCGACAGGCCAGGGGTCGGAGTAAGGAGGCCGTGTTACGCTTCGGCTCTGACCGGACAGGGAGTGTCGGTATGGCGGATCACCACGACAACAGCTACAAGCTCCTGTTTTCGCATCCCGAGATGGTGCGGGACCTGCTGACCGGTTTTGTCCGGGAGGACTGGGTGAGGGAGCTGGATTTCTCCACGCTCGAGAAGGTCAACGGGTCCTATGTGACCGACGAGCTGCGCGACCGCGAAGACGACATCGTCTGGCGCGTGCGCTGGGGCGGCGGCTGGCTTTACGTGTACCTGCTGCTGGAGTTCCAGTCGAGCGTGGACCGCTTCATGGCGGTTCGGATGATGACCTATCTCGGGCTGCTGTATCAGGACCTGATCCGGCAGAAGGCCCTGACGCCCGGCGGCCGCCTGCCCCCGGTACTGCC